>JABJKH010000007.1 GCA_018660465.1 Rhodospirillaceae bacterium | reverse complement strand
TTTCTATAATCCAAAAAGAAAGCATGGTAACAATGGAATGCTGTCGCCAATCGAGTTCGAACGACAGCAAAAATGGAAGTCACCGGGTGTCTAAGAAATCGGGGGCTATTCAAACTTCAATAAGTTCGTTCGGGTTATGGGCCATTCGAAGTCGAAGGCTTGGATGGACTGGCAGTATTTCCAGGCTGCTAACTCGGTCGCAAGTTGGTCGGTTCGTAAAGACTCTAAGTTCCAAACGACTGAGGAAGTCATTGCTTTCGCCAAGAAGAATCCCGGCAAGGTGACGATTTCAACGTCGGGCACCGGCGGTCTTTGGCAAGAACTTGCACTGATCGTTTCTCAAGCGGCTGGCATCAAGTTGAAGTTTATCCCCTATAAGGGTGGCAAGCCTGCAACGCTTGCGGGTCTTCAAGGCGAAGTCGACATCACCGGTGGCGGCGTGCACGAGCACGTTGAATTCATTCGTTCGGGTAAACTGCGCAACTTGCACACAACGTCTGCGAAAACGTTGGATGTAGGCGGTGGCATTAAGCTCCGTTCGATTGGTGATATTGTCCCAAGCCTGAAGCCAGTTCTGCCGGTTGGCGGAATTTATAACTTCGCGATCCGTCGGAGCGCACCGATGGAGGTGATGAAGAAGTTCAAGAAGGCATTCATCGCAGCTGTTCATTCTGAAAAGTTTGCAGCGATTGCCAAGCGGAAGTTCTTTGAAATCGATATCAAAACGGGTGCGGTCGCTGACCGTCGCGCGGCGCAAGTCGAAGCCATTACGGCGCAGACATTCTGGGCGGTACGTGACCAAATCGGTAAAAAGGTCTTAACCGCGAAGGAACTGGGTCTGCCTGCTGTTAAGGACTTTGATAAGTGGTGGCCGCCGAAAGGCTATAAGCCAATCAAAGGTCTCTAAGCCAGTATAGCTAAGGCTAAAAAACAATGCCGGATGGGTTGCATTAATCGTGTAGCCCATCCGGTGTTTTTGTTTAAATGGAAGTTTCTTTATGAGTTCAGACGAACCCAATTCAGAGCAACCCCAAGAAGCTTACTTCAGTGGGGAAGAAGACGTTGCTGAACGGACGACGCCGGCCAAGGACTTAGGTGCGGCGTACGTCATTGGTATCTTTGCGATTGGCGCGTTGATTCTTGCCGCAATCATGCCGGTTGTCCAAAAGCCCTATACCGCAGCCGGACTATTACCGGGTTTAACCGCGATTACCTTGCTTGGCATGGCGATTGGCCTTGGCAGGCGGGCCATTCGGATGGGCGCGAAGGTTGGGTTTAAAGACAAATTCTTCGCTGCAATCCATGCATTCTTCGCCAACGAAGAGGACGTTCGGACAGTAATTCTATTTACGCTCGTCGGTGTTTATATCTTCTTTATATTGGAGTTGAATTTTGTTTTCAGAATTGACGCATTCGGTCTCCATCGTGCGGTGGGCAGTTTTGAGCTTTATACCGTCATATTTTTAGCCGGAATTTTGAAGTATTTTTGGAAATCATCCCTCAAGAATTGCCTTCTGGTTGCCGTCGGTTGGACCTTTGCTTTGACGGCAATATTTGTGCATGGGTTTTCTATTCCCATGCCAGGCATGTTGTAGGAATTTACGATGACCACACAAATGATACTTCATGCCCTGAGCCCGTATTTGCTATTCATTTGCCTCGCAGGCGTGACCCTCGGCATTATTTGGGGCGCGATGCCGGGGCTATCGACGACGATGGCGATGGCTCTGTTGATCGGCCTTGCCGCCGGTATGGATCAAGATACGTCGATCATGTTCATGATCGGGGTGTATACAGGCAGCGTCTTTGGCGGTGCGATTTCCGCCGTTCTTATTAACATACCCGGCACACCCGATGCCGTCCCCACCATGATTGAGGGACATTCTTTGGCCAAGAAGGGCGAGGGCGGGCTTGCCCTGGGGACCGCGATCGCTGCGTCTTTCATGGGTAACTGGGTTGGAATTCTACTCCTGATCTCCTTCATTCCCCTTCTTCTGGCACTCGCGTTGCAGTTCAAGTCCTGGGAAATGTTCCTGCTATCGATGTGGGGGATCGCGGTCTGCGGTTCCATGTCGGCGGGGGAATTGCCGATGAAGGGCTGGATCACGGGTTGGCTTGGTCTTCTGTTCGCGTTCATTGGATTGGAAGGTCTGGATGGTGTGCCGCGTTATACTTTCGGCACTGAAATTCTAGAAGACGGAATTAGTTATATTCCGGTCCTGATTGGGTTGTTCGGATTGGCTGAAGTCTTATGTGTTCTACCGCAAACATCGCCCTATACAATACCGTCGGATGTCGGGCGGATTGTTCCCCCATTCCATGTGCTTCGGAAGTATGCGTGGTCGTCTGTGAGATCGGGTTTAGTCGGCACAATCATTGGGGCGATTCCGGGAGCAGGTGCCAACGTTGCATCATTTTTGGCCTACGACATCGGCAAGCGCCAAGCCTCACCCGAAGAACGCGCCAAGTGGGGTAAGGGCAGTTACGAAGCCATCGTGTGTGCTGAGGTGGCGAACAATGCCAACGTCGGCGGGTCCTTGCTGCCAACCCTGACTCTGGGCATTCCCGGCAATGCGGCGGCTGCTGCCATTCTTGCCGCCTTGGAAATGAAAAACGTCGTTGTTGGCCCGACCATTCAAACAGAAAATCCAGGATTGATCTATTTCATCTATATCGGGCTAATCATTGCTAACTTCCTGATGTACGGCATGGCGATTGCGCTGGTGAAGCCGTGCGTCAAATTGTTCAGCCTACCCCGAACACTCTTGATGCCGCTGATCATTCCGCTCTGTATTGTCGCGGCGTTTGCTGTGGGGTTAGATGATTTCCATGTTTATTTGGCATTCGTCGCCGGGATCATTGGCTACGTCTTGCACCGGTTTGGGTTTCCTTTGGCCCCGATGGTGCTGGCGTTAATCCTAGGACCACTAGCCGACGAAAACTTCCGGCGTTCGCTGCGGATATTCGTCAGCAAATTCGAAACCAAGGACTGGACCTCTGTCGTGGCGGAACACTGGATCGGTGTGATCTTGATCGTCGTTGTGGTCTATACCTTCTACGATGGGATATTTAAGCGAGGCAAAGAGGCTGAGGCCTAGAATTAAAAAAGGGCTCGGTCAAAAAGACCGAGCCCTTTAATTTTAGAATTGATATCTCGTAAGCTTAAGTAGCGCTCGCCGGAGTATCGCCTTCTTTTCTCGGCGTGTTCTGAAATCTGCCGTGTTTATTATAATAGGTATCCACAGCATGGTGTTTGGCAACAACGTGCGGCGCACCTTTTAGGAAATCCCACCACGCAACAAAACCACCGGTCCACATGGTTCTGATCATGTTGTATTTCTTGCGGCTGGCGCGAAGTTCCAACATCGGCGCATTCTCGACCGTGTGCAGGTTCTCCCGATCCTTCAGAGTTTCCGCCAACAAATGCGGGGCCGTCCAGTTGCAGCGGTAATGGACTGTGCCGTCAGGCCGAATGACGTAGCAGACATTTGGCATGGAACCATAAGCTTTGTGAAAATCACCGTCCAAATTATCAACCAGAATGCGACGGAATTCGCCATAACGCGGTGCCAGTAAATTCGCTGCCGCTTTCTTCTCGTCCATGGACTTGTGCGGCCCTAAGCGTTCGCCAGGGTGCGCTTCGCGAACGTAAACACACACAAACTCCACATCTGGGAATTCTTTGGCGACCCCTTCCATAATTTCGATGTTCTTGGTGTACATCGAACAGGTCGAAGACGCGGTTTCAATCACCAGCCATTTGCCGGCGAAATCAGACAATTTGACGTCGTCACCCGTATTTAGGTCCGTGAGAGTGAAATCTTGAACCTTTTCACCCGCCGCAGGCCCTAGGAAAATTTCAAAGTCATACTGCTTCACTTTGAAACGTGGATTGTTATAAGGCAGTGGTGCCTGTTGCTCAGCCATGGCGCTATTCCTCGTGTATTAATTTGATTGCCGAGAATTTACCAAGCAATTTCCAGTTTTTCAACCAATCCCTCTTAAACAATTCGTGAGAATCGGATTTCGCCATGGTATGGGTTTTAAAACTGGTGGTTTTCGATTATGACTACCGCCGCCAAGGCCCCGTTGCGGGATAGGGCATCTGGAATTTTAGTTTAAAACCAAAGGATACAAGATGAGCAATACCGGTAAAGAAATTGGATTGGCAATTATTGGCTGTGGAACCATCGGTCGCATTCGGGCCCGCTTCGCCCGCGATTATCCCGCAATCAAATGGCTGGGTGTCTGCGATATTGACGAGAAACTTGGCAAAAGTGTCGCAGAAGAATCCGAAGCCGACTTCTTTACCGCTGATTTCAACGAACTGGTCAATCGACCCGAGGTCAACGCGATCATTATCGCCACCGATGAGAACAAGCACGTCGACCCGGTCATGGCGTCAATAGCGACGGGATCTGATTTGTTCATCGAGAAACCCTTGGCGACAAACCCGGACGAATCTCAAAAAATCTATGACGCGATCAAAGAAAATAATATCGATGCGGTGATCGGCTATACCAACCGTTTTCGCCGTCGCTTCCAAGCGGTTAAAGGTAAGCTGGTAACGGGGCAAATCGGTGACGTCACGACCGTCTGTACCCGTGCCTTTATGAACCGCATGGTGCCGATTGCGACCATCCGTCGGACCAACGAGCGTCATAACCTGACTCCGATGGTGGTTTCCGGTACGCACTCTTTGGACATGTCGCTGTGGCTGATGGAAGGCAAGAAACCTGTATCGGTTTACGCGCAGTCCGTCGATAAAGTCTTGAGCCAGTGGGGCACTAAGGATTCAACCTTGAGCGTCTTCACCATGGATGACGGAACGATCTTTAGCATGAACATCAGTTGGGCGCTTCCGACAGTGTGGCCGGGTGCCGTGTACGGCTTGCAGGTCGGTATCGTTGGTGAAAAGGGTGTGATCGATGTTGAAGACACTCACCGCGATATGGTGATGGCAACGTCTGTTCCACAACCGGGTGGGTATATGCCTGACGGGTTTAAACCAGAAGCCGACCGCCATGTTGAATTTATGACCAGCTATCCAGCAGGTGATATGAGCAGCGCTAATAACTTGTGGGGCCCCATGCGCGAAGAAACCAACAACTGGTTCACGCGTATTTCCATGGGTGTCGAATCACCTCACGCGACCGCAGCAGACGGCAACCGCAATCTATTGCTCACCATGGCCATGGATCTGTCTGCGAAGACCGGCGAAGTCATTAAGCTCCCTGAAAACCTAATCGACTTGTTTAACTAGGCGTTATTTTAGGGAGACAACTTAATGACCGAAGGCACTCGCTTTGATCCGGATGTTTTAAGGGCTTTTATATCGCGTGTCTTTGTGGCGGCCGGTATCCCTCGGGACGACGCTAATTTGGTTGCGGACCTGATGACGCGATCTGATCTCGAAGGCTCTGATACGCATGGTATCTTTCGCTTGAAGATGTATGTCGGCGCGGTTCTTGCCGGCAAGACATCAAAGACTCCCAACATTCACATCGAACGTGAATCCGGCAATACAGCCGTTGTTCATGGCGATGATGGGCTCGGCCATTTGGCGATGAACTTTGCGACCAAGCTGGCGATTAAAAAAGCCAAAGAAAATGGCATGAGCTGGATTGGTATCAACCACGGCAACCATGCGGGACCGGCGTCGTTATGGGCCAAAATGTTGCTTGAACACGACATGATCGGCATCTACTCAGCCGTCGCCGGGGTCAACCACGTGGCACCTTGGGGTGGAACCGATTTGCTGCTCGGCACCAACCCCATTGCCTTTGCAGTTCCAGGGTTGGAAGAACCGGCAATCGTCTTGGACATGGCAACGACTGTATCATCAGCCGGGAAAATTCAGGTGAAGGCTCAGCGCGGTGAATCCATGCCAGAGGGATGGATGATTGGCAATGACGGCAAACCGTTGACCGATTCCAGTCGTATGAAAGAAGGCTCAGTTCTGCCCATCGGTGGACCTAAAGGGTATGGCTTGGCATTAATGATTGGCTTGCTTGCGGGGACCCTGAACGGGGCAGCATTCGGTAAAAATGTTGATGCCTTCACAGATCCCGGCAAGAACGCGCCCAACACGGGACAATTCATTGCGGCTATTTCGATTGAAGCGTTTGGTGATGTCGAAGGCTTCAAGCGCCAAGTCGATGACGTGATCCGATCCATTAAAGCATCTCCCTTGATGCCGAGGTTCGAAGCGATCCGGCTGCCGGGCGAGCAAAGTCACATGCGTAATCTTGATCGGATTGCGAATGGGATTCCCATTCATGACAAGTTGAAAGCCGTCCTAAACGGCATGGCAGATGACCTGAAGGTCGAAGGGCTTTAGCCAATGTCGGACTCCCAGACCCGAGTTACGGCCGACCAACTGAGCACGTTCATCGCGCGGGCGTTTGAGAGCGTCGGCGTTTCAGGGAGCGATGCTAAAACTGTCGCTAAGATTATGACTGAGATTGACCTTTTAGGCGGAAGCGGTCACGGCGTTTTTCGTCTGCCACAATACATCCGCCGGATTAAGGCGGGGGGCATGAACGTCACGCCTGACATTCAGCTGGAGCACGAAACCAATTCCACGGCAGTGGTGAACGGCGATAACTGCATTGGCCATCTGGCGGTTAAGCGGGCGACGGATGTTGCAATTGAAAAAGCCGAGAAAATGGGTGTCGCCTGGGCTGGCGTTAAGATGGGCAATCATGCAGGCACGGCGTCAGTCTATGCGCGGATGGCGTTGCCCCACGACATGATCGGGATTTATTCCGCCGTCGGCAGCGCCAACCACCTACCACCTTGGGGCGGGCTGGAGATGTTGCTAAGCACGAACCCGATTGCGATTGCTGTACCCGCGATGGCCGAACCTCCCGTCGTGCTGGATATGGCGACGACTGTTGCGGCCTACGGCAAAGTTAAAACGGCGGCCCAACGGGGTGAGGAAATGCCCGTGGGTTGGATGGTCGATAATCAAGGCCAGCCGCTGACCGATCCCAAGCGCTCCAACGAAGGTTTCTTGATTCCTGTTGGTGAATATAAGGGCTATGGCATGGCGCTGGTGTTGGGACTTTTAGCAGGGACTTTAAACGGTGCCGCGATGGGCCACGACGTTATTGATTTCAACGCGGATGATGAATCCCTGACCAATACGGGGCAATTTATCTGCATGATCTCGTTGAAGGCGTTTGGAGATGTGGATGAGTTTAAGGGCCAAGTCGATGACCTTGCGCGGTCTCTAAGAGCTTCACCTACATTGCCGGGGTTTGATCAGGTGCGGCTGCCAGGTGAAAGCAGTCAGGGTAAGCATGATGATTTTTCGACCAACGGTATCCCCGTGCATCCGGAACTTGCCAAGGCCTTGAGCGCTCTCGCCCAAGACCTTGATATAAGCCCGCTTTAAGGGATCAGAATAAGCGATCCCGTTGTCTTCCGTGACTCCAAGTCCGTATGTGACTGGGCGCAATCAGAAAGCGCGTATTCCACCGGAGCTGGAATTTTCACATGCCCTGCCTTAACCACATCGAATAACGCATTGGCGCTCATCAACAGATCTTCACGAGACGCGCAGTACGTTGCGATGGTCGGACGGGTCAGATAGGCCGAGCCATGAGAAACAAGTTTCGCCAACCGCACAGGCTCAACAGTCCCCGATGAATTGCCGAAGCTGACCATGTAGCCGCGCGGGCTCAGGCAGTCCAAGCTGTCATCGAAGGTGTCTTTGCCGATACCGTCATAGACAACCGGCACACCTTTACCATCGGTGATTTCTTTAACCCGCTCAGAAACGGTTTCTTTTGAACTGACAATAACATGGTCGCAACCTTGGGACTTTGCCAGATTGACTTTGGCATCAGTACTAACAGTACCGATTACCGTCGCGCCAATGTGCTTCAGCCACTGACAAATAATCGTGCCAACGCCACCAGCTGCCGCATGGACCAGAACCGTATCGCCTGACTTTACAGGATAGCAGCGCATGATTAGGTATTCTGCCGTCATGCCCTTCATCATCATGGAAGCGGCGATTTTATCGTCAATGCCGTCTGGGATCGGGATCAAGCGCGCCGCAGGGGCCAAGCGTTCTTCCGTGTATGATCCCATGAGGGCGTGATAGCAAACCCGGTCGCCGACCTTCAGGTCATCAACGCCAGGGCCGACTTCAGTCACAACGCCAGCGCCTTCCATGCCAATAGGAACCGGCAGGTTATCGATCTTATGCGCACCGGAACGGTGATAGATATCCAGGTAGTTCACGCCGATGGCTGTATGCTTCAGCCGGACTTGGCCTTCTCCGGGGGCTCCGACGTCGATGTCGTCATAGCTGCAAACCTCAGGTCCGCCGTGCTCATGAATACGAATGGCTTTAGTCATGGTTGCTTCCACTTGTTGTTGAGATTGAAAATGCTGGGCAATTCTTAACGGATGATTGCCGGTTTGGCACTGGAAATTTTGCCTGGAACGAGAGAGTGTCCGGCGTTAGATTGCGCCAACTCAATTTCAGTCGAATTTTACAGAGGAATTCCCATGCCCTTCGCAGACACCAAACGCCTGACCACCGCAGGTGCCAAAAAAATGCTCGCCGCTGCCATCGCCAAGGCCGAGGAAATTGGCATCAAGGCCACCGTCGCCATCGTCGATGCGGGCGGGCACATGATTTGCCTGGAACGCATGGATGGCGGCAAATTCCACACCATTCATTCCTCAACAACCAAAGCCGTCTGCGCGTCGTCGAACAAGCGCATGACAACCACCCAAGGGGCCGTCGGCCAAGACCTCGACACGCTTCATGCCATTGGCCTCTCCCTAGCCGCCGGGACAGACCGCTGGACCGCCATGGAAGGCGGCTTCCCGATCATGGTAGACGGCGAATGCATCGGCGGCATCGGCGTTTCCGGTGGCGACTGGGAACAGGATGTCGATATGGCAAAGGCGGCTGGTGAGGCTGTCGGGCTGGAGATGTAGGGGGCAAAATTATTAGTTCTCTAACCTGAGACGTTCGGATATTCTTAATCCTGGCACCAAGATGCATAAGAATAATTTTTACTAAATTATTTGGGAGGAACATTCGATGGAACAAGCACCTCAAAATACAGCACCTAAAAATGCCGTTGAAGCCCCTCCCCGCCCTGCGGACATTAATGCTACAGGCCTCGATTTAGCATTCATCATTAATTTAATCGCCAAGGGCATGTACTTGGAGAATCTTGAGGAAGCCAGCCAAATTACCCAGGCAATTAAGTTGTCGACCAACATCGTCAACGGCGTAACCCAAGAGATGCTTGATCGCAAATTGATCCATGCCGCTGGATCAACGGGTGTTGGTGCCCTCTCTTCTATCCGCTATCAATTGACTCGAGAGGGTCAGCAAGTCGCTCTGGATGCTTGTAATCAAAATCAGTATTTTGGCCCAGCGCCTGTCACGTTAGAAGATTTTCAGGCCCGTGTTCTTGCACAAAAAATTGCCGGCGAATGGGTATCCAAAGAGAACATTGCAGAAGCGTTCGCAGATATCATTGTGCCTGAAAATTTCGTCAAACGTTTGGGGCCTGCGATCAACTCCGGCCACAGCATTCTTATTTACGGACCCGCCGGTAATGGCAAGACGACGGTGGCGGAGAAGGTTGCTGCTATCTTCGAGAGCGTCGTCTACATCCCGCATTGTATTGAGATCGAAGGCAATATTATCAAAGTGTTTGATCCTGCGGTTCATAAGGCCGTGGGACAGGCTGAAAAAGTGGAATCTTCACGACCATCGTTGCGGCGCGAGAGAAGCGACCAACGCTGGGTCGCCTGTCAGCGCCCAGTCGTTGTTACAGGCGGCGAGTTAACGATGGAAATGTTGGACCTAAAATTCAATGAATTTGCCAAATTCTATGAGGCACCCCTGCATATGAAGGCGCTCAATGGCACGTTTATCATCGATGATTTCGGTCGCCAAAGAGTTAGCCCCGAGGAAATTCTTAATCGCTGGATTGTGCCGCTGCAAACGCGTATCGATAACCTAACCCTACATTCGGGAAAAGCATTTACCATTCCCTTTGATGAGCTTTTGATCTTTTCCACCAATTTGGCGCCTGAAGATCTTATGGACCCGGCGTTCTTGCGCCGCATCCCCTACAAGTTGGAAACCTATGAGCCATCCAAGGACGCCTTTCGCCAAATATTTACAGCCGTCGCCGCCAAACAAGGTCTACAACTGACCGACGAAATTTTCGACTATGTGGTACGCGAGCTACAAGAAACGGTGAAAAAGCCACTCGCCTGCTATCAACCCAAATTCATCGTCGATCAGGTTATCGCCGCTTGTAAGTACGAGGGCATAGCCCCGATCATTACCGAAGCCTTTGTCGCCGACGCAATGAGCAACCTTTATGTGCATGACTCGAGCTATGTCGGCCAAGTCGGAACAGGCGATCAGAATTCAGATTAGCTGAAACTGGCTAATTTTATAATCTCAGCCCCACCGCGTCCGTCTTCGGTGATCCAGGAACCTAGGCCATTGGATTGGTCGGTAAACCAAGCAATATCTTGCCTTGGTTTTCGTAGGCCGTGTCACTGACGACCTGATGAAGCCCAGCGGTATGAATATCGCGAAAAAGGCGTTCAATAATATGCGGCTGGTGTAAGGCTGTATTACCAGCAAAATGATAAGCCTTGGACGCAATATCGATGGCGATGTCAGTGCATAAAACAGCGATGGATCGCCCTTCGGTAATAGCCGCGGCATCTGGGCGCCAACCCTCCAATGTCTTGGCTTCTATTTCCATATAGCTTTGATGAAGCAATGCCCGGGCCGAACGAAGTTTCAGATCGGCCTCACCAATGATGCGCTGAACGACGTGACGTTCCTCCAGCTTTGACATCCGAAAGGTCCCGCGTGTCGATGTCGCGATATGGATCAGTTCGTCTAATACGCGCCTCCCGACGCCAATAGCGACGCTGCCATGTTCTTTCGCGGCATAACAAATTGGCGGCAGGTGGAAGGCCTCACCGCCGCGAGCAGGTTGCGGATCTTCCATATCCCAAACAAAAGTTAGATCATCGGGGACAAAATAATTTTCGACAGAAAAATCAATGCTACCCGTCCCCTTGAGACCAACAACATCGTCCCAATTATGATGCAAGGTAACGTCAGCTTTGGGGAGTGCGCAAAATATGACTTGGGGCGGTCCCTCTTTATTTTGCGTGCCATCGATGACTGCCGCGCCTACAGACCATTCCGCGTGGCCAATCCCACTGTTAAAACGCCAGCGGCCATTGAGATTAAATCCACCTTCGGTCTTTTCTGCCACACCGGCCGGGAAAAAGGATATTGATGCCGTTGGTATGTGCCCGTCTTTAAAGACCTTATCGACACCAGATTGCGGTAAAAATGCACCGAGTGACGCGACAGATGTCGCTCCCACCATGGTGCACCAACCACTGGTGAAGTCATGGTATGCGAGTTCTTCAAGGACCAACATTTCCGTAACAGGATCAGCTTCAGCACCGCCAAGTACCGTCGGCATTTTAAGCCGAAATAAGCCCGATTCCCTCAGTGCTTTAACCGCTTCGGGTGCTAGGGTGGACAGTTCTTCACTTTTCTCAGCAGAAGCTCTAAGCGTATCTTTTATATCTTCTACCGCTTTGAGCAGAAACTCTCTCTTAGCCAATTTATCTTGTGGAAATGCATCGGTGTTTTTAAGCACGGCGTAATTCATAACGTCCCCTAGATTTGCAGACTCAGCCCCACCGCCCCTGTCTCCTCAAACTCACCAAACAAATGGTCATCGTGCGCGACGAGGAGTTTGATTTCGGGGTGACTTGTCTGGAGGCCATTGAGCCAGCGGAGTTGTCCGATGATCGGCGGTTCGTCTTCGATGATCCACGGGGCGGCTTTGCCTTTGATCAAGTTGATGTTGTCCATGTTCCAAGCGACGTCGAAAGCGTGCAGGAATTCCTGACCGCTTGCCATGCGGATGTAGACCATCTGTGAATCTGGGCTGTGGCCGGGTGATTTTAGGACGACGACACCCGGGGCGATTGGATAATGCACGGGGTAGTCGATGACGATGAAGTTTTTGACGTCGTCTTCGGTTATCGCCAAATGCGGGCGATGGGGTTCTTCGACCAACAGCCGGGCCGTTTCGGCGGAGATAATGGTTTTTCTCGCGAGGTCCGGAAAGTTGGGCGACATGATGACGCCACCTGCGTGGTCACCGTGATAGTGGCTCAGGAAAATTCCTTTGGCCTGATCCAACGCCTTTTGAAGCTTGGCGTATTCTTCCGGATAGTAGGGCTCTGCTGCCCCTTTTCCGAATGATTCATGAGTTTGGAGATCGAGCCCTGAATCTAAAACAAAAGTGCCATCGCCATAGACGAGCTGATAGGCCGTGCGCGGCATTGGTGTTGGCGTGTCATCACCGCCGGCAACGACAAGCTTTCTGGGGCGGATAGAGGACGCAACGCTGATCGCGTTAAGAGCCACCGGAAGGGAGCCCGGTAATACATTTGCCATCGCGCGAACGGTCGAGATATCCACATCGAAAGGAATTTCCGTCGCGACCTCTGTTTTCTCTAACATATTCTGGCACTCCACAATTTTATAAACGATGTCACATGTTAGAGAATTTCCACTGGTTTGCCACAAAATAAATGTGTTTTCTGATATTTCACAGGCCTTGCGGAAGGGGCACATTCTCGGGTAGGTTCAGGGTAACTAAACCGTGAGCACTTATGAGGCAACAGGGGCCTTACGGGTAAATTTTAAGACACTCAAACAGGGAGAACCAAAAAATGATTTCACGTAAAATGACGACCGGCTTTATCGCGGCAGTTGCAGCAGTAGCATTTGCCGGTTCAGCCTATGCGGCTGATTTTCCAAAAGGCCCAATCGAATTCGTAATTCCGTTTGGCGCGGGCGGTGGTGCTGACATCGAAGGACGTCTGCTGGCCAAGGAAATGAGCAAGGTCCTGGGTGTGCCGGTGACGCCGGTTAATAAGCCGGGTGCTGGTGGCGCAATCACCTACACCTATGTCAAAAATTCAAAGCCGAATGGACAGACGATCGCGTGGAATTCCACCTCCGTGCTGACCACGACCAACTTGGGCAACACAAGCTTTGATTATAATGCGCTTGATCATGTCGGTCGGGTTGAAGTGCAGCCTCTGCCCTTCGCGATCAAGGCGACCAAGCCATGGAAGACACTCGGCGATTTTATTAAAGCCTGTAAGGCCAAGCCAAATACCTTGAAGGTTGCGATTGCCAGCATTGGCAGTGCGACCCATCTTGGCGCACTGGCCTTGATGGATGCCATCGATTGTAAGGCCATTCACCTGCCAAAGGGCATCAAGGGTCGGAACAAGTCGGTTCTGAACGGCGAGGCAGACGCGATGATCGCGCCTCTGACCGGTGCGCAGCGTTTAACCAAAGCCGGTAAAATGAGAATTCTGGCATTCCCATCGGCAAAACGGAATTCACTATTCCCCAACGTGCCGACGGCCAAGGAACTCGGGTATAACGCTGAAATTGATTTCTTCCGTGGTCTTTCGGTAGCACCTGGAACGCCGAATGCGATTAAGGCAAAGCTGGCTGATGCCATGATGAAGGGGGCGAAGTCCAAAGCCTTCATGGGCCTTGCCAAGAAGAAGGGGTTCACCGTTTCCCCGATGGGTCATGAGGAATTCGCCAAGTACCTCGCGTCCGAAGACAAAAAGGTCAAATTGATCTTGAGGACAGCCGGGCTGTACAAGTCGAAGAAGCCTAAGAAATAAGTTAACTTCGCAATCCAAACTGGCGGCCCGCCCGAAAATGGGGTGGGCCGCCTTCGATTTTTAGACCAAGTAGGAAGCCGACCCGTTACATGAGACGGAAAAATATCATTGCCGGAGTGGTGTTGATTTTTATCAGCCTTTGGTACGGCTACCTCACTTCTGAATTGCCTGTACGGACCTTGCCGAATACCCCGGACCCGTCTTTTTTCCCATGGATCAATACGATTATTTTACTGCTATTAAGCGTGTCTCTGTTGGTTCAGGGATTGTTTTTTACTGAGGAAGGCGAAAGCAAAATTGACCCTGTCGCCCGACGGTTGGTTATCACTTCGCTGGCGCTGTTTTTTGGTTATTTATTGATTCTACCACCCTTAGGTTTCGTCGTTGCCAGCATTCCCTTCTTCGCCGCGATGATGGTGCTATTTGAAGAACGCCGCCCGATTTGGGTGGCATCGTCGTCTATTGCCGTAACAGTCGTACTGTTCTCGGTTTTCCGTTATGGCTTTGGGGTGTTATTGCCACTCGGAGTGATGGACGGGTTGGTGCCATGAGCCCCGATATTCTTGCAGGTATGACTCAGGCTAGTTTGCCGACCAGCCTTGTTGCGACATCGATTGGCGTCTTGTTCGGGCTCGTTGTTGGCATGATCCCCGGCATGACGATCAGCACGGGTATTATTGTTCTGCTCCCTCTGACATTCGTGCTTCCTGCCGATATTTCAATTGCATTGTTATTGGGACTTTACGTTGGCGGCATGACAGGGGGAAGTTTTTCCGCTGTTCTATTGAATATACCCGGCACGCCATCTGCTTCAGCCACGGCCATGGACGGATTTCCCATGGCATCCAGAGGCGAAGCGGGCAGGGCCTTGGGCATCGCCATTACCGCAAGTTTTATCGGCGGTCTGTTTAGTTTCTTTTGCCTGTATCTAATTGCACCCTTGCTGGCGGAGGTCGCGCTGGAATTCCGCACGCAAGATATGTTCAGCCTGTTGTTTTTCGGCATGACCATCATTTGTAGTTTCGCTGCTAAATCATTGGTTAAAGGTTTGTTGTCCGGCGCCATCGGATTGTTGATCGTGACCATTGGCCAAGACCCGGTGATGGGGACGGCACGGTTCACATTCGGCGACGTCAATATGATGGCAGGCATTCATTTTCTAACGGCCATGATTGGTTTGTTTGCCATACCTCAGTTGGTGGAAAACCTGATCGAGATGAAGGACGCCAAGAAGGCGGAGCGAACCCAGGCCAAGCTCGGGTCAATCCTGCCCAAGGCGGCGGACTTGAAAAAGATGCGGGTTCCTGTCGCCATCGGCTCTCTAACGGGTGCATTTTTAGGAATTTTGCCGGGCGCAGGAGGGCCCATCGCCGCCTTCATCAGCTACGACTATAGTAAAAAAGCCAGCAAGGAACCGGAGGTGTTCGGCAACGGCTCCGTCGAAGGCGTCGCGGCACCGGAGTCTGCCAACAATGCGGTAACAGGCGGTGCACTAATTCCGATGATGACATTGGGCATTCCGGGCGACCCCGTAACCGCGATCTTGATCGGTGCGTTGATGATCCATGGTCTGGCCCCAGGCCCGTTGCTGTTCATGGAACGGGCCGACTTTGCCTATGGAATTATTTTTTCGTTTTTCTGGGCTAACATATTTAATTTCATCATTGCTCTTTTGGGGTTGCGGATTTTAGTCAAGGTGCTGGCAACGCCCAAGGCATTGCTCATGCCCACCATCGCGATCTTGTGTGTGGTCGGCAGTTACGCCCTTCGCAACAGTTTCTTCGATGTTTACGTGATGTTGGCTTTTGGATTTTTGGGCCTCGCCATGAAGTGGCTGGATGTGCCCGTGGTGCCTTTGCTTTTGGCCTTAGTGCTGGGACGCCAGTTGGAAGAATATCTACGGGTCGGGCTGACATCGTCTAAGGGAGACATCACAATATTCTTCACTTCACCCATCAGCCTATCATTTTTATGTTTGTCGGTAGCATCAGTGGCGTGGTCATTTTATTCGGAGCGGAACAAACAGCCTGCTCCCAGTTAACTTAAATAGGAGATTCTAAGTATGAGTTCAGAACCAATTCGCATTGCGTCAGTTGGGCTAGGGTGGTGGTCGGATGTTTTGGCGGATGCCGCGCTCCGAACCGATGGACAGGTTCAGATCGCGACATGCTTTACGCGGTCTGAAGAAAAGCGAAAAATTTTCGCGGAAAAATACAGCTGTGCTGCGGCCAGCAGTATTGAAGAAGTTCTGGGTGACGACAGTATTGATGGCGTCATTAACACGACACCGAACCACGTCCATCTGGAAACTACAGCCGAGGCGGCCAAGGCGGGCAAGCATGTGTTCTTGGATAAGCCAATCGCAAACACGATTGCCGATGCCAAGGCGATCACGCAGGTCTGTAAGGATAATAATGTCGTCTTAGGTGTCGGCTATCAGCGCCGCCGCCAGGGTCACTTCCGTTGGATTCAAGAACAAATCGCAGCGGGAAACTTTGGCAAATTGGTCAATGCGGAAGCCAACATCAGTCGGGACCGCTTGGGGCAGTTTGAGCCGGGTCACTGGCGTTACACAGCAGAAGGCATGCCGGGCGGCGTGATGCTGCAAATTGGCCTCCACTACGTGGATGTTTTGATGATGCTCATGGGGCCGGTAAAATCAGTCTCCGGCATGGCGTCGCAGCTTGTCTTGCCAGGCGACAATCCAGATGTTGGTACGTTGATGATGAAGCATGAGAATGGGGCAATTTCGACCCTGAACACGTGCTACGCATCGGCGACTGAAAATTATGTGATGAACATCTACGGCAAAAAGATGAATGCCTATTTTAATCTGCACGACGGTCTGCGCGCGGTAAAGCAAGGCGAAGACAAACAGTTTAAGGTTGAGGTCGATAGAGTTGATGATTTGGTCGGTGAACTCATTGAATGGGCCGAAGCCATTCGCGGCAACGGCACACCAGAGGTCGGCGGCGAGGGTGCCACCGAAAGCTTGGCCGTGATCAAGGCCGGCATCACGTCGGTAAAAGAACGCCGCGAAGTAGATGTGGCGGAAATACTAGCGCTGGAGGACTAAGCTCGATATCGGGATTAGTCTGTGCCGCTTAGCACCCTTCGAGACGCGCGATGCTCGCGCTCCTCAGGATGAGGTTGTTATTATATTGTTGTTAATTTAAATCTCTCCACTAACATCCTCATCCTGAGGAGGCTTTGGAGAAGCCGTCTCGAAGGGTGCTCAGCGGCACATCATTAGAGAGTTAGGACCTCCGATGTTAACTATGAAAAAGTCTCAATGACCAATCAGGGAATGACGTCTGAAGACCTTCTGGAATCAGAAGACCAATTCCCTGATGCCGAATTCACGGGAACGCGAAAGCCGTTATTCTGGCTGCTTTTAAAGAACGCCCTGTTCACGATCATGACCTTGGGGATTTATCGGTTCTGGGCGAAGACCTGGGTGCGGCAGTATTATTGGAGCAACGTCCGGGTTTTTGGTGATCCGCTGGAATACACCGGCCGTCCTATCGAGTTGTTGGTTGGGTTCTTGATCATCTTGGCCATATTGCTGCCGATGGGTGGGATATTCAGCAGCCTTGAGTTTATGGCGGAAGGGGCTGCGCCGATCTTTCAGCGAGCCCTAAACGTCGCCTATTACTTCGCGCTCTATATGTTGATCCAGGTCGCATTCTATCGCTTGTGGCGGTTCAGGCTGAGCCGAACGACGTGGCGGGGAGTACGATTCGGTTTGGATGGTTCTGCTTGGGCGTATCTGGGAATGGCGATTGTATGGGGCGTTGTGACGGTGCTGAGTTTAGGCCTCGCCTTTCCCTGGATGCGGGCGAAGCTGATCGAATACCGTATGAATCATTCTCGGTTCGGCAATACGACCCTGACTTTTCACATGCCGATGCAGGATTTGTGGGGTTTGTTTATTCCGTGGTTGGGGACTTATCTGGTATTTTCTGGGGCGGTATTCTCACTCGCTTTTTTCTATTGGAGCGACCTCGAATCTATTTGGAACGTGGCAATGGGCACGGCTACGAAAGTTGATTTAAAGCCGGGAGGTTATTTAGGCTATCTAAGTTTCTTTATTCTGTTTTTGTCGTTCCCAATTTTTTTGGTATGGTACCGGACCCGTGAACTTCAGTTCACGATCAATGGTATTAAACTCAAGAATTTTGATTTTCACAGCCAATTGCGCCCGTCATTTGTCCTTTGGCGGATATTTCTGACGCTCGTTGTTTGCGCAATTGTATTTGCGGGAAGCCCTGTAGTACTTTTTGCGATTACAAGTGTGTGGTTTGAAATTGGAACTTTAGCTGATTTGACACCGGAGACGATGGCTCAAGTCATATTGCCGTTGTGGATTCTATTCGTCATTGTTATTGGGCTACTCTTTCTTTTCGTATTTCCGATTCTGGTCCATTTGATGTTTCGCTTTCACGCGGTTCGCCATGTTTGTGAAACCT
This sequence comes from Rhodospirillaceae bacterium, assembly GCA_018660465.1. NCBI lineage: Bacteria > Pseudomonadati > Pseudomonadota > Alphaproteobacteria > Rhodospirillales > Rhodospirillaceae > Rhodospirillaceae bacterium. Next base: position 63,279 of record JABJKH010000007.1, on the reverse strand, counting down.
TGAAAGTTCCTGATCAGGGCATCTTCGAGCAGATAATTCAATCGACCCAGAAAGACCCATCGTACGGCGAAGGCATGGCGGATGCATTTGATGTGGGAGCCATCTAAGCGATGGAAGTGCACGCCAAATTTAATGACGGGAAAACCGCGAAAACCCATGTTGTTAAGGTTGTCTTTGGGGAGGGTGGCGTTGTCGTTTTAGATACGGACGGGAACCAAATTGCCGACTGTCCGGCGGAAGATGTTCGTGTCGTTGACAAGGGTGGTGCGCGCCAAGCCGTCAGGTTGAAATTTGGTGATGCGGGCCAGGAGCGGTTGGTGCTATCCCGGCGCGATGATCTGACGAAGATCGAGGCCGTTTGTTCTCGCCTTTATCAAGGCCCACAAGAGTTTAGGAGTCGCTGGCGGACGATTTTAGTTGTTGGTCTTGCGGCAATCATTTCTGTGACGGTGATCGTCAAAGTAGGCATTCCCCTATTTGCCGAACAAGTCGCTCGCGCCCTTCCGGTAAGCACGGTCGCCCGGGTCGGGGATCGCGTTCACGACGAAATCATTAAGGGGCTCGCCTATATGGAAAAGCGCCCGGCGCAAGAGATGCTGTGCAACGATAAAGCAGGGCTCGCGCTGATAAATCGCCTGATCGGCAAGCTAGTGGCGGGAGCTGAAGACAAAGCAGCCGTGAAAATCTCAGTTATCAACAGCAAGATTATAAATGCAGCGGCCTTGCCCGGTGGTCGAATTATTCTGTTCAGAGGCATGCTTGAATTCGTTAAGAATGAGGGCGAATTGGCAAGCGTTCTGGCTCATGAGTTTGGCCACGTCCAATTGCGTCACCCGACAAAAAATGTTGTTCAAGGCGCGACCCTTGGGGTGCTGATGACCCTGCTGATTGGGGATGTCGCAGGCGGGTTGGCACTTACCGGACTGAGCACGGCGACATTGCAATCGGCCTACAGTCGGGATGCAGAGCGAGAAGCGGACGCGGTTGAATTAGAGCTTATGCGGCGGAGCGGTTTAGATATAGAAGATTCCGCGCGCTTTTTTAAACGACTTCAAGAAAAGGCAGGTGATCAAGACGGGATTATGTCGTTTCTTTCTAGTCATCCACCCTTGAAGGAACGCGTAGCTACGGCACAAGAGAAAGCGCGCCAACGTCCGCCGGGCAGGCATATTACAAAAATTCTCACGCGGGCTGAATGGGCCAAGGTTAAGGGGATATGCGGGACATAAAGAGGCGATTAAGTTAGCGCATTGGCGCGGCTATCCGCTTCTTTCCAATTTTGCATCAGGCGATCAACCATCAGGCGGACCAGATACATACCGAAGTCTGGATTCTGGTAATAGAGCTGCAGCATGGTGTCGGTATCCAACGTGTAGAATTCACAGTCGTTCATGCAGATGGCGGTGCAGGTGCGGCTGTTATCAGATGTGAAAACGGCAATTTCACCAAAGACTGCGCCCGTGCTTTGTTCCACTTCGAATTCTTCCAGGCTGACGGTGCCCGAATGAATAAAATACATTTTGTCTGAAATGTCGCCTTTCGCAAATAAGACGGTGCCCGCTTTCATTTTTTCAAGGGTCATAAAGGGAAGTAACGGCGCCATGGCATTTCGGGTCGTGCCGGACGCTTTTTTCATGTCGTCGATCAGTTGGATCATCTGAAACAAACGTACTGTATTCAACGGTAGCAAGATGGCGTGTAGAAATACCGTTGGGTAGCTTTCCGATAACAGCCCAAAAATGAGCAGTCCAATATTACTGCAAATAGCCCCTAGCCGGAGGGGGATCATAGTCTTGCGGTACATGGCCCAGATACTGACCACCCCCGCGATGTATCCAATGATGTTGATCCAATGAAAAATGCCAGACTCAAACATGGTCGCCTCCTTTAATGTTTATGACACTAGCATTTTTTGAGGAACGGGTTCGACCGCCTATGGCAGAAATATTGGAATTATTTTTTACAACCCTTCTAAAAAACGAATCATTTGTTGGCGTTGCTTTGAATTTGGCAATGGACCACGTCCGGCACCTAGATTATCAGTCATGTGCTTTGGCTTGCGGGTGCCCGGGATAACGCAGGTTACAGCATCATGTCCGAGGATAAACTTTAGAAAGAACTGCCCCCAGCTTTCTGCACCAAATTCAGCGGCCCAAGGCGGGAGCGATTTTCCTTTAACGGCTCGAAATAGCCGACCGAGGTCATAGGGCCGGTTTATTAAAACAGCCAGGCCCTTGTCCCGGGCCAACGGCAGCAGGCGGTCCTCCGCCTCACGGGTGCTCAAGGAATATTTCAACTGAACGAAATCAAGAGGTTCAGATTTTAGAACCTTTTCCAGGCGGTCATAGGCACCAGGTCTGAAATGTGTCACGCCGACGTATTTGGTCTTTTCAGAATCTCGTAATTCACGAATCGACTTCAGATGGGTCTTTAAATTTTTAAGGTTGTGAACCTGCATGAGTTCGAAGTGATCGGTTTTTAGCCGTGTGGCTGAATCCTTCATCGACTGAATACCTTCATCACGGTCACCACGGGTGGTGATCTTGGTGGCAATGAAGGCTTTGTCCCGCGCGCCTAACGAAGACAGAAGTTCGCCGACGATCCTTTCTGCTTCGCCATAAGAGGGGGCCGAATCGACGACGCTGCCGCCTCCCTCAAAAAGTCGGCGTAAAACTTCCTTACGGGGGGCGAGTTCTTCGGGCGTTCCCTCGACGTCGAAGGTTCGAGCTGTTCCAAGTCCGATTACGGGAAGCATTTCACCGCTTTTAGGAATTTTGCGCTGCGCGACTGGGGCGGGTGCTGCCATTACCTGAGCGCCCAATATCAGTGCGGCCCCAGAGGCTGCGGTTAATCCGAGAAATTCTTTTCGTGTGACGTCCATTTGTCCCTCTAAATGCCAACAGGCATCCCAATTGCCGTTACAGTTACAATGATTTACGTGTATGTTTAGAAGCCAGATAATACCAAGGATCACCATAACTTAGGTGACTATAATTTAACACCTGGAGAATGTCCGCAATGCTAACTTTTACACTTGTTGATGTCTTCGGTCATCTGTCGTTTGCCCTGATCGCAGTTTCCTATGCCGTAAAGGATATGATCATGCTTCGGGCGATTTCGGTTGCCTCAGGGTTTATAGGATTATTTTACAATTATTATTTACCCGGTGGGCCTCTCTGGCTGGCGATTGTCTGGGTGTCGTTGTTCATGTTTATTAATGGCGGACGGATTGTTCAGCTTTATTCGGAACAACGCGGTGTTTCTTTCAACGAAGACGAAAAGGAACTTTACGAAACCACCTTCCAAGAATTTTCCCCTGTTGAATTCATGAAACTCATGCGGCTCGCCAGTTGGAAGGAAATCCCCGAAGATAACTTCATCGCGAAAGAAGGGGAGGAATTTGAATCTTTGAAATTGCTTTATAACGGCGAAGTAAAAATTGTAATTGATGGCAAGGAAGTCGCGCGTGCCCGGGACGGCGCAATGATCGGCGAAATATCATTTCTGCAAGGTGGTAACGCGACCGCAACAGTTCAGGCAGCCCAACCGTGCCGGTGTGTTGTTTGGCCAAAGGAAGAACTCCGCAGCCTTTTAAAGCGCAACCCGACCATGGATATTGCGATGAAACATATTTTCAGCATGGATCTGACGCGAAAGCTCTTAGGTGATGGTGGCCCAGAGCCCTTACACGTGTAAGTCTTAGTTGACCTGCGATTTTGCCTCATTCAGAGTTTCTGAAAGGCGATGCTGCAGGGATGATATTTCTTCAAGTACAGAGTGAGAAACTTGATTTACTCGGGTCGCCATTCCTTCTGAAGAGGACACATCGGTGGTAACATCCGAAACCGATAATGACAGCTTGTTACTCGCTTCTTCCGCTTTGTTTGCATTCTCCACCATCAGTTCTGTTTCTGCTGTTTGCTCGGCAACTGAATCCGCAACACCACTGGCAATATCACGAATTTGTTTAATTGTATTTGTGACATTTTGCATCTCGGTGACGGCAGAGGCGGTCACCGACTGCATGGCCTGAACCTGGGTTTCTATTTCTTCTGTGGCCTTGGCCGTTTCAATCGCCAAGTTCTTAACTTCCGTCGCAACGACGGCAAATCCTTTTCCGGCATCCCCGGCGCGGGCTGCCTCAATCGTTGCGTTCAGGGCCAGCAAGTTGGTTTGTTCGGCGATCCCTTTGATCAACTGTGCGACGCTACCGATTTGGTCAGCAGTCTCAGCGAGTCGGTCCATTGTTTTATTCGCATCGCTCGATTGCTGGGCCGCGCTCTCGGCAATCTCGGTAGAGGTTCTAACCTTCGATGAAACATCGACAAACGAAACGTTTAACCGTTCAGTTCCGTTAGTAACCATGGCGACGTTTGAAGACGTATCTTCAGACGCTTGGGTCGCCATGCCGGCGCGTTCCTGCAATCTGGATGCCGCATTCAACATTTGATCTGATAATTCCTTTAAAGTGGTCGAGTTATCGACAACGGATGAGACCGACCCTTCGATGACGGTTTCAAGTTTTTGTTCTAGCGTGCCAATCTGTTTTTGCAGAACTTCTTGTTGTTCCTCTTGGCGGCGTCGGTCGCGTTCTTGTAATTCATTTTCCTTTTCAATTCGGATAGAGATAGCCTGCTGCATGGAGTCGAGGGAACGTAGTAATTTCCCTGTCTCGTCCCTGCCGACTTTCAAGAACTCATTATCGAGCTTTCCATCGGCGATCGCTTCGGCTGTTTTTACAGCACGTTTTAAGGGGCCTGTGATAACGAAGGCTAAATAAAGGGCGATCAAGATACCCAATGCAATACCCGCAGCGACAACGATTAGTGTGATCCTTCCCCGTTTGGCAACTTCTTCTTCAGCCTTTAAGCGGAATTCAAATCCTGCAGCCGCGGTGATCTCAACAAGTTCCCCCAGCTTCCCTAAAATTGTAGATGAAACCTTAGAAAGATCTATGGAGGCTGAAGGTTTCTTGCCCGCCATAATGTCCCCTACGGATGCTTGCCATTGGGTGACGAGGTTTTGAATATCATTGATGAGGATTTCGCTTTCTTCATTCATCGCCCGCTCAGAAGCAACTTCTAAATTCTCGGATAAATTTTCTGTTTGCTCTTTAATGCCGTCCGTAAGCTTCTCACCCTGATCACCCGAGGAGAAGCGAATGAGCAGGCTATCTAAGGATGCAAAATTAGTCTCAGCAGCCCGGGCATAATTTATTGCCATAAGCGGCTTGTCATAGACTTCCATCGTTAGATTGCCGAGGGACGAAATTGTCACGACAGCGTACCCGCCAAGAGCAGCCGTCACAGCGGTGCAGAGCAAGAATCCGATCAATAATTTTATTCTAATTGACATGTGGGGCCCTCATCGAAGGGTTAACGCAATAAGACACGCTATTTTACGGTGACATCTAATTTCATTTTTGGATGAATGCCGCAGCGAACCTTGAAAAGACCGTTTTTGTCGAAGGTATATTTGTATGGCTTGCCGGGTTTTTGAATGCCGCTATTAAGACGTGTGCCCGGGCCTCGAATGAGAACATTGTGGGAGACTCGGTCGTCGTTTCCGAGATCAAGAACGTCGCCGCTACTGATGGTAATATTTCGTTGGGAAAATTTTTTACCCTTTTGAGAAATGGTGATTTCTTTGGCCATGGCACCTGAACTGAGGACGAGTGCCGCCCCAAGTATGACGAAACTCGCTCCAAAATTTTTCATGTTTAGTAATCCTTTTTCCTATCAGCGTGGATTTCACGTTTGTGACCGGGGAAGAGCATTTTGCCTAATAGGCCTAATAGCAGGGGGAGCTATTATTTCCCTTCCCCGGGTCACCTACGAAAAGTGCAAGTTTACTTTCTATACTCCTCTGGTAAGAACCGAAGAGCGTCTTCGTCTTCTGCGGCACCATGACATTCGTGACAGAACGTCATGCCTTTAGAGTTCTTGCCGCCGGTAACACCAAAGACGCTCCCGTTCGGCATGATCATGGAATACTTCCAGTTCATTGTGGCCTTGCTGAAGCTCGCCTTCATCTTCTCCATGATGAAGCCGGGACCAATCGCCAGTTTTCCGTCTGGCTTGGCCACGAAGCTGTCTTTCATCAAAACCGTCCCGACAGGTGCTTTGCCAATTTTCTCGTATCGGCCATACGCTTTCGCGCCGACTTTATTGGAGTAGTTATTGACCAAACGCCCGCCATGGGTATCAGCAATATAAGGCGCCTTATTGAACAGGGGCCAATTTTGATAGCCTTTTACGGTTTTTACGCCGGCCTTGGCATAGACGGCGGCCATCTCACCTTTCAGACAGTTGTAGGCTGCCGTAGCTTCGCTGTCCTTAATTTCAACAAACGGGGTATTGCCGCCACAGGGGTTGCCACCACAGGGATTACAAGGGTTGGCTCCGCCACACGGATTTTTCGCCGCACACGGGTTTTTCGCCGCACACGGGTTCTTCGCTGCGCACGGGTTGCAAGGATTGCAAGCGCGCTTCTTGGCCGCACATGGATTGCACGCACCGCAGCCACGCTTTTTCGCCGCGCAAGGGTTACATGCGCCGCAGCCTTTTTTCGTGGCTGCACAGGGATTGCACGGATTACAGCCGCGCTTTTTTGCGCCGCACGGGTTGCACGCGCCACAGCCACGCTTTTTAGCCGCGTACGGATTACACGCAGCCGCTTTCACCAAACGTGGAATGAAACATTTAGTCGAGACGGATCCACCGCCACCACCTGCACAGGGGTTACACGGATTGCAGCCACCGCAGGGGTTTTTTGCCGCACAGGGGTTGCAAGGGTTGCAGGCACGCTTTTTCGCCGCGCACGGGTTGCATCCACCGCACCGAGCCTTAGCACCGCATGGATTGCAGGCACCACATCCTCGTTTTTTGGCTCTACACGGGTTACACGCACCGCAACCGCGCTTTTTTGCGCCGCAAGGATTGCATCCGCCACAGCCACGCCGCTTTCCGCCACACGGGCCACAAGCAGCAAGTTGCACAGCACCCGTCCGGGCTTTCGCCACCGGCAGCAGTTCACCATTGCCAGCGGCTTGGCTGGCGCCGGAAAGGGCCATGCTTCCACCAACTGCCAGGCCCGCTCCGACTATGGCTGGCACAAGCGTTGTTGACATGAGATTTAGTTTGAATGACTTCACGAGTTCGCCTCCCGACGTTGTCTGGTTTAAAAACGATTGCAAAATCTTGGGGCTGCTCCGTATGCGTGACACCTAAAAGATTCGCTAGTGACCCCAAATGCATGTTGGAAATGATGGAGGAGAATTTGTTTTACTGCTAATCATCTAGCTTCAAATTCGCGTGATGAGCGCGCGATCTTTGTGAGCCCATTCTAATTACCTGACGGGATAGGAGAAGGAGACGACGCAGACAAACTTTCATTTTTCACCTGTATGGTTAATATTAAAATCCTCTTGTGATCTGCGTCACTGTGGGAATTGAAAAAAAATGTATTTTAGACTGTATATTCGATACGATAGCGAAATGAAGAGGAGGGAATTATGGATAGCGGATTATCAAGTTTGATTGCATTGCTGGCATTAGGGGTTTCTATCTTCGTGATGATCACAGCGTCCGAATCTGTAAAAAAGGTCCGGCGGACGATGACAGAAACGGTGGAGAGCTTACAGCTTGAACTCGCGACGGCCTTGGCGAACCAAGATTCAGAAATTCAAACTCTGAAGGATCGTCTGGCAAATTCAGCCAAAAGTTCAAAGGTCATCCAGTCTTCGCAAACTCGTAAACTCGATACCCTTGATGGCGAAGTCGATTACCTGAGCAAATCGACGACGGAGTTACGCACAGAAGTACGCTCCATTTCTGAGAAAGAGCCAGTTGTCGAGACCAAAAAGAAGAAGAAAAAGGCAGGTGCTTAGGCGGGAACGCGCTTCCCGCCCTGCCCTGTTGGGTCTTCCCGCTTCTAGAACTCTCATAGACATCGCCGTCCTTTCCCCCTATACCAATCGCCCAATTAAATTCAAATTTATGATGGCTTTCATTTGAGGAGTGATCACGCTTCTCTATTAGGATATTGCTGAGATGAACTCCTCGCGCCCCTTTCAGGGTGTTTTGTTGATGATCTTGTCTATGGTGTTTTTGCCCACCAAGGACGGATTCGCAAAAATTCTTGGGGCCTATTATTCGCCACTGGAAATCATCTGGGCCCAATTTTTCCTAATGTATCTGGTGTTGGTGCCGTTTATCGTTTGGCGCTACGGGTTCGCCATGTTGTGGCCGAGGCCGTTCGGAATTCAGGTTCTTAGGGGCGTTTCCGCGGTTGTTGGAATTGGGCTTTTTTATTGGGCAGTGCTATATATACCCTTGGCGAATACAACCGCTGTTTACTTTTTGGCTCCGTTTGTTGTGACCGCATTATCGCCGGCCGTGCTTCAGGAAAAAGTGGGATTTCGGCGCTGGACGGCAGTGATCGTCGGCTTCCTTGGCGTATCTATTATTCTGCGGCCCGATATCGATGGGTTTAACGCTGGGTATGGAATCGCACTGGTTGGAGGGTTCAGTATTGGTATTTTTTATCTTTTGAACCGAAAACTTGCTGGCGACTCGCCGCCGGTTGTTGCGCTTGCCCATTCGGTCGTGATTGGCGCAGTTTTACTGTCGTTCGCTGTGCCTGTCGTCTGGGTTGACCCAAGGGCACCGGATATCATGAACATTCTTTACTTTGTATTTTTTGCAATCTTGGGCCAGGGGTTGCTGATGGCGTCCTTTGTCTATGCACCTGCATCAACGATAGCACCATTTCAGTACTTCGGGATCGTGTCGGCAACGGCGTTTGGATATTTTGTATTCGGTGAAATGCCGGATGCTTGGACTTGGATTGGAATTGCGGTCATTTGCAGCAGTGGAATTTACATCGCTGTTCGAGAAGGCCGCGTGAAGGCGGTTGAGCAAGAGACCGCATAACGGTTAGTGTAACCCAATGACCGGATCACTTTGGCACCTTGCTCTCGCGAGCATACTCTTTGTTGGCAGTCACTTCGTGATGTCGTCGGGCTCTATCAGACCCCGACTCGTTTCGGCAATGGGGCGTGCACCATTCATGATTGGCTATTCTATTTTCTCACTGATGTCTTTTGCATGGATGTTGTGGGCCTATCAGGATGCGCCAGATGTTGTGCTTTGGATTCCAATGACCGGATTTAAGCATGCCTCGCTGACATTGATGTTATTCGCATGTTTTTTTATTGTCGGCGGCTACACCACACAAAATCCAGGTGCGATTAATACGGAGGATAAGGCGGTCGTACCTTCGCCAAAAGGGGTCCTGAAAATCACCCGCCATCCGGTGATGTGGGGCATCGCGTTTTGGGGAATCGCTCATCTTCTGGCGCATGGAGAAGTTGCTAAGCTTATTTTGTTTGGGACGATGACGGTCTTGGCCCTTGCTGGTGCGTATCACATTGACCTTCGCCGAAGGCAAAACTTAGGCGATGCTTGGCGGGCCTATGAAGCCGAGACCTCATTTTTTCCCTTAGGTGCAATCCTTAAGGGGAGGACGCGTATCGAGAACCGAGAGATTCCCCTTTGGCAAACATTACTGACAGTCTTGCTGTATATCGGGCTTCTATATGGTCATAACACTGTTTTGGGCGTGAACGTCCTACCTCTCTAAACGGCCAATTTCCTTGCAATCTGACACTGTCAGCGATAGAAGGAACGCGGCTTAAAATAGGGTGCTTCATGGTTCGCGTCAGCGTTATTATTCCCGTCTTTAACGAAGAGCGTACCGTTATCCAAATCCTGGAGCGCGTGGCAGAGCAATCTATTGATGGTGTCGAGTTTGAGCGAATCGTAATCGACGATGGCTCCAAGGACGGGACAGTTGAGCTTTTAGAGGCCCGCCCTGAATTATTTGACCGCTTGATCAAGCGTCCCGCCAATCAAGGGAAGGGGGCTGCTGTAAAGGCTGGCTTGGCAGAAGCAAGCGGGGAATACGTCTTATTTCAGGACGCGGATTTAGAATACGACCCCGCTGATTACAAAAAGTTGCTCGGCCCTGTCCTACGATTTGAGGCGGACGTCGTTCTCGGAAGCAGGTTCGTTGCACCGGAATTTACGCGGGTCTTTAATTTCTGGCATAAAATCGGCAACAACGTCATTTCCTTTATGTTTAATTTGTTGAACAACACGACGTTTACTGACATTTACAGTTGCTATCTGTTGTTCCGGCGCTCGCTGGTGGACCCGAAGGAATTGGGATCAAACGGATGGGCGCAGCAAGCGGAAATTTTGTCGCTCGCCGTGGCACGTGGAAAGCAGCTTTACGAGGTTCCAATCAGCTACTTTGGCCGTAGCTATGAGGAAGGAAAGAAAATTCGAGCGCACCACACCGTGGCCGTTATTTGGATGATTTTTCTGAAGCGTATCATCCGTTAAGTCCAATTTTTACGAGAGCCAATTCTTACGAGAGCCAATTCTTACGAAAGAAAGACATCATGAAAATCAAACCTGTTACCGAGGAAGAAAAGCAAAGTTGGCCGAAAGAAGTCATCGTGCCGTTGAAGGATACTTTTGCTGACGAGCGCGGAGAAATCCAACCGTTGGTCGACACCACGATGGAAAGCTGCGTATTTATTACATCGAAGAAAGGGACGGTCCGCGCCAACCACTATCATAAAACAGATTGGCATTACTGTTATGTGACGGAAGGTGAAATCGACTATTTCCACCGCCCCCATGGCAGCGATGCAATACCGGAAAAAGTGACGGTCAAAAAAGGTCAGTTGTTCTTCACGCCGCCGATGGTTGACCACGCCATGGTCTTTACTCAAGATTCGACGTTTGTCACCCTGGGGCGAAATTCCCGGGAGCAGGAGGTCTATGAGGCCGACGTCGAACGGATCGAAATGGTTAAAGTATAAATCTGATGACGGTGTCCTGCGTCCGGCGAACAACGTGTCGTCTCTGCGGAGGAGAGGACCTTTCGATGGTTTTCGCTCTGGAACCGACGCCACCTGCCAATGCCTTTATCCCAGCGGATCAAAAAGGGGCCGAGCAGGAGCGCTTTCCACTTGATGTTTTCTTTTGTGAAGACTGCGCCCACGTTCAGCTTTTAGACGTTGTCGACCCTCGGGTCTTGTTTGAAAACTATGTCTATGTTTCTGGCACATCGCCTGTTTTTGTAAAGCATTTCGAAAATTATGCAGATGATGTTATGGCGCGCTTTAGCCCCTCCAAGGAAGGCCTTGTGGTCGATATTGGGTCGAATGACGGGACCCTGCTTAGTTTCTTTAAGAAGGCCGGCCACCCGGTATTAGGAATTGATCCAGCAAAAGATATTGCAAAGCGCGCGACCGACGCTGGAATTGAGACGCTCACCGGGTTCTTTACGCGGGACTTGGCCCACACCATTCGATCTGACCGGGGGGCTGCTGCTGTCATCACCGCCAACAATGTCTTCGCTCATATTGATGATCTGACAGGCGTAACCGAAGGTGTGCGGGATTTATTGAGCCCAGAAGGAGTGTTCGTTTTTGAGGTTTCATACTTGGTCGATGTCTACGAAGACACCCTATTCGATATGATGTACCACGAGCATCTGGCCTATCATTCGGTCAAACCATTAACCCGGTTTTTTGAAGCCAACGGAATGGAACTGATCGAAGCCCTTCGGGTCAGCAGCCACGGTGGATCACTTCGCGGCGTTGCGCAGTTGAAGGGTGGTGCGCACCCTGTGGGCGCGTCTGTTGGAACGGCGGTTGCTCAGGAAGAAGAACTTGGTTTGGACAAAGCTGAGACCTTGCGAGGACTGGCCCGGAAAATTGATGGCATAAAGAGCGAATTAGGCGACATTTTGCGGCGCTTGAAGGAGGAAGGGAAGTCTATCGCGGGCTTCGGCGCACCGGCCAAAGCGACGACACTGATGTATCATTTCGACATTGGCCCGGACCTCATTGATTTTATTGTTGATGATAGTCCATTAAAGCAGGGGCTCTTTACCCCAGGGATGCACATTCCTGTTGTAGGAAGCGAGGCAATCGCCGATAAAAAGCCCGACGTGCTGGTGATCCTCGCGTGGAATTTCGCCAAACCAATTATGGAAAAACATGAGGCCTTTCGTCGGTCAGGGGGGCAATTTATAGTTCCCTTACCGAAAGTGGAGATATTTTAGTTCATGACCGAGTTTTCGTTACCCTCCGACGTCGCTGAAATCGCCCTTAATTTAGGGGAAGCCGCGCAAGATTTTAGCGGCAAAACGATCTTGCTAACCGGGGGTCGTGGCTTCCTTGGTCGCTACTTTACGGAGGTGTTCGCCTATCTGAACGAACATGTCCTCAAGGAACCTTGCAAGCTTGTGTCTATGGACAACCTGATTACGGCGGGCAAGGCGGGGAATGTAATTCCCGACCTGCCAAACGTTGAGTTTATTGAGCACGACGTGATCCAGCCGTTTGAATGGGACCGGCCACTTGATTACGTCATTCATGCCGCAGGTATCGCCAGCCCATATTATTACCGTGCCTATCCGATTGAGACTTTGATGGTATCGGTTAACGGTACCCGCAACATGTTGGAACTGGCGAATAAGCATCAGGCCAGATTTGTGTTCTTCAGTTCCTCAGAAATTTATGGCGATCCAGACCCCAAGCACGTCCCCACACCCGAAAGCTATCGCGGCAATGTTGCGAGCCAAGGGCCGCGCGCATGCTATGACGAGTCAAAGCGGGTCGGTGAAACGCTCTGCCACATCTACCATGACAAGTTCGGCACGTCGGCAAATGTTATTAGACCTTTTAATGTCTATGGCCCTGGTATGATGGAAGCGGACTATCGGGTACTACCGAACTTCGCGAGCCGGATTAAGGGCGGCAAACCGTTGCACGTCTATGGTTCTGGAAATCAAACTCGGACGTTCTGCTATATCTCCGATGCCATGACGGGTTTTATGCTGACGGTTCTCAAGGGTGTGCCGGGTGAGACCTATAATATTGGCAACCCCAAGCCAGAAATTTCGATGGTCGATCTTGTGAAGCACATCGAAAATGCTCTCGATCAAAAAGTCGATTACGACATTATTGAATACCCTGATAGCTATCCCGCTGACGAGCCCAACCGACGTTGCCCGGATATCCGCAAAGCCAATGTTCAAATCGAATTTGAACCGAGTGTGGGGATTGAAGACGGCCTAAAACGATTCCTGACGTGGGCGGATGGAATCTATATCGGCGAGCAATAACCGTGGCTGGCAGCCCCATCAACTTAGGTCTGATTGGTGCGGGGCCGTGGGGCAAGATTTATATCAAAACAATTGCCGGTTTAGAGGGCGTGCAACTGGCTCATTTGGCCAGTGGAAATTCAGACAGTAAGTCGCTGGTTGATTCCGACTGTAAAATCTCAACAGATTGGCGCGAATTGATCGCCGATAAAATAATTTCTGGCGTTATCATCGCAACGCCTCCTCAACACCATGCTGAGATAGCCTGTGCGGCACTTGATGCGGGCAAGGCTGTTCTGGTTGAAAAGCCGATGACGCTCGATGTTAATGAGGCAGACGAAATTCGCGAATGCGCCATTGCCAACAATGGTTTGGTGCTTGTCGAACATACTCATCTTTTCCGGCCTGCGTACCGAGAAATTAAGGACCGAATTGCAACCTCGGGACCGGCGCGTGGTGTGTGGTCAAGTGTCGGCGACCATGGGCCATACCGGAGACATACTCCCGTGCTGTGGGATTGGGGCTCGCACGAAGTGGCGCTTGCCTTGGGGGTGCTGGAGAGAACGCCGGTATCGGTCGCGGCACGTGTTCTGGAACGCCGCGAAGTAGAGGGCGGCATCGGCGAAAACCATCATCTCCGCCTGACTTTCTCAGAAAGCGCTGTCGCCGATATCACTTTCGGAAACTTAACCGACCGCCACCGCCGCTTTGCCGTCTTCTTTGACGATACAGTATTGGCTTACGATGATGCGGTTCCGGGGCAACTGATGGAATACCCCGCCCAACTTGATGTAGCTGAACCCAAGGGTGAAGGTCGCGCGATCCCTATTAGTAATGAAATGCCGGTCACCGTTGCAGTTCGGGAATTTGCCAACGCCATCTCAAATGGTGATACCTCAACGGCAAGCCTTGATCAGGGTGTTGAGGTCACGCGGATCTTGGCGCAATGCCAAGAGCGGATGGGGTGATGAGAAATCACCTGCCGCCACTGGAGCGCCAATACCTCCCCTTGTGGGGGATGTTGCTGGTTCTGCCACTTTGTTTCTTGGTGTCCGTCTTTTGGTTGCGGCACGGCGGTGGGCCGTTCTGGCTTTGGTATTTGCTAGACCCGTCTTATTTTTATCTTTACGACGCGGTGAATCTCGTAAATCTGAATTGGCCCGGGCACCCGTATCACCCAGGCACGCCGGTCCAGGTCTTCGGCGCCTTGGTCCTCAAGGCGGTCTATCCGTTAACTGGGGGCGAGGCGATTGCAGATATCGTGCTCGCCGATCCAGAAGGACATTTGCGGTTGATCAGCACGGCGACGGTTTGCGTGACGGCGATTGGTTTGGTCCTGGTAGGTGCCGTTGCCTATCGGGTGTTTGAGAGTAAGGTCTTCGCGCTCGTCCTTCAGGCGGCGCCATTCCTATCCATGGTCACGTTGAAAAATTCCTATCAGGTTCGGCCTGAATCGTTCGTGATTATCACGATGCTGATGCTGATGATGGTAATGGTGTCGGCGCAACGCTCCGGTGCCCTGCAATCGATGCGCCTGCGTTATGCGGTGGCATTTGGGATCGTCGCCGGGTTCGGTGTCGCGGTGAAGGTTATCTCCGCGCCAATTTATCTATTACCACTCTTTTTGTTGGGGTCGTTTAGGGCACTCACGGTTTACGCAGGAATCTCGTTCCTGGCGCTGGTTGTTTTCACGTTACCGGCATTTGGGTCCTGGGACATATTTTTTAATTGGATGCTGAAGATTTCGACGGGCACGGGGGCCTACGGTAGTGGTGCCGTGGGGTTTGTAGACCCTGACGCATACACCAAGGCGGTCCGCGAAATATTTGGTCGGCCGCTCCTGCATGCCCCCTTCGTTTTGGGACTGACCGCGTTGGCCGTGGCAGCTTGGAAACGGCACTGGAATAATGATGCGAAGGCCGTTGCGGGGCTTTGTCTGGCAGTATTGGCACAAGTCCTTTTGGTTGCAAAGCAACCGACCGCCAACTTCATGATTCCAGCGTATATGATGAACGCTCTCACCATTGTCATGTTGGTGCGTTTGGTAGCAGGCTTTAAATTTGGTGGTGATGTCTTTCGCGCCCGCGCGGGGCTGGTTATTCGGGGGCTTCTTTGTATCTTGATTTTAGCGCAACCCTTTAGCGTTAAACGCTTAGATAAAGAACAGCAGTTTAAACATGCGGAAGCACTTCGTATTGACGATAACCGCTTTTCGCAATGTGCAAGACTCTATGTCTTTCCCGCGAGCACACAGTCCTTTGCCCTGGCACTTGGTGATTGGTGGACTGGTAGCCGATTTGGAGAAAAGCTAGCTCAAACCAAGCCTGCTAATGATTTTTGGTTTGAACAAAACACCATGGATTTCAGGGACTGGAAGGGGTCGCGGGATGCGGCTAAGATTATCGCGAGTTACCCCTGCGTCTATATTCGAGGAACTCATTGGGTCCACTTGAGCAAGCATTTGAAGAAGGCGGCTCCAGGTTTTAAAGTGACCGCCACGTGCCCAAATAGATATGAAAAAGTTCTCCTGTCTGGCATTGATTGCGCAGGAAAATTGGTAAAAAAATAAAACGGCTGAGAAGGAAAAGAAAATGGCTCAAGAACAATTTGGATTTTCAGGATTTATCGTGCGCTTGGTCGTGGCGCTCGTGCTGGTGTTCGGAACATTTAACCCGACAGGGCATTCATTCTATCACTGGGCATTGGCCGAGGGTGGTAGCATGCCGCTCAAGTTCGTGGCCGGGATTGTAATCGCAATCGTCTATATTGTTTATTTGCGCGCAACGTGGCGTTCGATTGGTCCCATTGGCTTGGTTCTCGCGGCGGCATTATTTGGTGGCATTATCTGGGCCCTAATAGATTTTGGCCTGATTGATACTGCCAAACCCACTGTGATGACCTATTTGCTTCTCATTCTAATTTCCTTGGTCATGGCGGTCGGATTGTCATGGTCGCACTTGCGACGGCGGATCTCAGGGCAGTCCGACATGGATGATTTGGAAAGTTAAAAGTCTGCGACTTACTTGCACCCATTGTGCTTGCGCCACATTTCCGGGTCGTGACCTTCGGGCATATTGGCACAAGGGTTGGGGTTCGAATACCCTCGAAGCATGTTGTATTTCTTGATTTGAGCCGCTGATAAAATTTTGGGCGTTTTTAAATGCGTGGCCAGATGAATGTATCTCAATTCTTTCCTCGCTTCCGAGATGTTATTTAGGGAAGATCGCAGTGTCGCATCTGTTATGGACCGGGATTTGAAGAGACGTTCTAGTTCTTGTTCAAGAGTGATGAGCTTTTCACCCTGTTTAATTGCCTTGGATTTCATCTGTGTATAAAGCTCGGAAATAGCAGAAACCTGTTTCTCCGTGAGCGATATTTTGCCCTTCATCTCCAGCAAATGTGCGGGGCCAGGAACGCCATTAAGTTCCGCCGCTTTGGCCAAGCCCCACCCGCCGCCTCGTCTTAATTCGGCAATATCATCGGGCGAGAGGCTTTTAATAACCCGCTTTTCCTGTCCTGCATATTTTGAGGTATGGGAATGTGACTTTTCACTCGCTTGGGCATTGAGGCTAAGGGCCAGGAGCGGAATCACAAATAGAATTTTTTTCATCGTATTTTCTTTCAATAATTAATTTCTGCTACCAGGAACTTGCCACATCGCATGAAATTCATACATGATACAAATCATGTATGAAGGTTTTATAGAACACCTTATTGGAACGGCCCACAAGCAACGAGAGTTGGATCAGGGGAGCTACCTATTTCACCAAGACGACCCGGTACGGTCAGTCTTTGTTGTTAGCGAGGGTTCAATCGAGTTGACCCGTCATCAACGAGATGGTGCTTCAATCGTTCTCCAGCGCGCATCAGCGGGAACGATTTTGGCAGAGGCCTCAATTTATTCTGAGAACTATCACTGTGACGCGGTGGTTACTTTACCCTCAGTCGTAATTGAATGGTCAAAGAGGATATTTTTTGCGCGCCTCGAGAAAGACAAAGGCTTTGCTAACTTGTGGGCGGCTCATTTGGCCAGGGAAGTTCAATCGGCGCGAGGCCAGATTGAAATCCTATCGCGGAAAACAGTGGCGGAGCGGGTAGACGGGTGGTTGGCATGGCAAGGAAACAATTTGCCAGCAAAGGGTCATTGGAAAGAAATAGCCGTACAAATTGGCGTTAGCCCCGAAGCGCTTTATAGAGAGCTTGCGAAGCGACGATCCGTCTAACGGGGCGCGTCTCCTTCTAACAATACGCGATAAAGCAGCCGCTTTTCATCAGGTCCATAAGTGTTGGTCGCTGCATGCATGGTGCAGCGGTTGTCCCACATCATGACATCGCCGACGGCCCAGTCGTGATGGTATTGAAATTCGGGTTTTATTGAATGTGTGTATAGGTCCTCTAACAAAGCTTTTCCCTCGTCCGCATCCATGCCGACAACACTGTCGGTGCGGGCTGCATTAACGAACAACGCTTTTCGGCCTGTATCCGGGTGGGTGCGCACGATGGGATGGACAACGTCTGGCGTTTCCGCCTTTTCTTCGTCGGAGAGTTTCAGCAGTGCCACACCGGGTCGGTTCGTCCCAAAGCGGTGAACGGCCTTGAGGCCTTCAAGCATAGTCTTTGTCGATTCCGGCAATGTTTCATAGGCGCGATACATGTTTACGAATTTGGTCTCGCCCCCAGATTTTGGATTGATCATGGAATATAGCATTGTCGCTTTACTGGGTTTGGCCAGATACGATTCATCTGTATGGAAATGCGTCGCGCGTGGGTTCTTTGTTTTTTCGCCAAATAGTTTGCGGTCTTCGCTGGAGACGACAGATAAATGCGGGTGATCTTTGTGGCGAAGTTTTCTGTACAGGTGTGGCTTGGATTTTCCAAACTGATTTGCCGCCGCCAGAAATTCATCCAGGGTTAACTCCTGGCCCCGAATACACACCGCTAGATGATCTGCAAAGGCTCGGGTCACAGCGACTTTTTCATCGCTCGATAAAGTTTGGCGGAGATCCAAGCCGTAAATAGCAGCGCCAATTTTATCCGATAAAGGTTCAATGCGGATATTCATTTTAAATCCTAATTCATACCACCAGACTAGAGCAGTTAAATGCTAAAAAAAAGCTGAATACTGTTGTAACCATTCACGTGACTTTTTAATCCAGGGAAGGTATCAAAGATGCAGGGGGAAGCTCTTACTTTAGGGCTTTAGGTGATATTTAGTAACAGGAACATTTTTTTATGCAAAAAACAAAATCTCGTAAGAAGGCGCCGACTCGGTTAGCGCGCGAAAGAATTTTACCCTTGGGAACTCCAAACCCAATCGATGTCCATGTGGGAAGCCGTGTTCGGTTGCGTCGCACGCTTATGGGCTTGAGCCAGGAAAAATTGGGTGAAGAAGTTAATCTGACATTTCAGCAAATTCAAAAGTATGAGCGCGGTGCCAACCGGATTGGTTCAAGCCGCCTCTATGAGTTCGCTCAAATTCTAGACGTGCCAGTTTCATTTTTCTTTGATGACATGCCATCAGATGCGCAAAACTTCGCAGACCAAAAGACTGATGGAAAAGCGACGGCAAACAAAGGTCAACTCCAAGACCCCGATCCCATGATCAAACGTGAAACTCTCGAACTGGTGCGCGCTTATTATAAAATCATCGACCCCGGCGTTCGCAAAAGCCTCGTGGATCTAATGCGGGCAGCCGCAAAGTATGAAGCCATCGAAGATTAGAGTCGTTTGGCTTATGTATTTTCGCGCTGCGGGTAGGGCTGCCAATCAGTGGTTCTTAGGCCGACTTCTTCGAATTGGTTGGCATCGGCATTGAGCGCGTGGGCGGTCGTGTGAACGGCCTGGCCATTAATCAGCGAAACAATGAGCCATGTAAGGTCAGGCTCCCATGCTTGGGCTAAGTCACGGGCGCTGGGTTGTGCGGATTGATCGGGGTGAGAGTGGTAGACGCCGATAATGCGTTTATCGGTGTCTTTGATCTCGCGCATTAAATCGAACCTTAGTTTGGGGTCAACCTCGAACGACTTTAACGGATCACCTTCGATAACATTTGTACTGGGGGCGACGCGGGTCACGACAAGGTCGTTGTCAGATTGGCCCTCTGTCCAATTGCGCCCCACCAAAAGCCCGCAGCATTCTTCAGGCGCGGCGGTTTCTGCTTCATCGATGATTACTTTAAGAAGGGCACCTGGAATAAATATCAAGGGATGACCTTGAGCGTTCCCAAACGTTTACCCGACGCCGGGTCAACAACGATTACCCTGCTGCAAACGGCTTTGCCTTCCTGAGAAGTGCCGGCAATGATGACATACATTCGACCGTCTCCCGTTTTGACGTCTTTAACGATGCATCCAGGGGGCAGAGACACGGCCAGGTCTTGAGACCAGGACTCCGTTGCCTTTGAGATGGAACTTTCCGACGATGCGGCAGTGGATTTTTTACCAAGGGACGACGCATTTTTGTATATTCCGTAGCCAACACCGCCCAGCCCGATCACAATAAGGACGCCCATGCCAATAACGATACCCTTGAGTGCACGCATGGTTTTGCTTAACTCTTTCCTATGATGAGCACAATGCCCAGTACGACGAACCAACAGTCTTATACAGTCCCGGTGCCCGAGCACAAGGCCGGCACGCGGCTGGATAGCTTCCTGGCGGAAGCCTTGCCGGAAATGTCACGGACACGTTTTAAGTCGCTAATTGAAGGCGGACAGGTTAGCAGGGAAGGGGATGCGGCTGCCGTACTTGAACCTGCTCAGAAAGTTAAAGTCGGACAGGTCTATCAGGTGGATGTTCCGCCCGTCGTTCCAGCCCTACCGCAACCACAAGATATCCCGCTGGATGTGGTGTTTGAGGATGATGATCTGATTGTCATTAACAAGCCGGCCGGGCTTGTCGTGCATCCGGCACCCGGTCATTTTGAGGGAACCTTGGTCAATGCGCTCCTGCATCATTGCCGGGGTAGTCTCTCCGGCATTGGCGGGGTCAGTCGACCAGGGATCGTTCATCGTTTAGATAAGGATACCAGCGGCCTACTTGTCGCGGCTAAAAATGATGCGACGCACCACGGCCTTTCCGAGCAATTTGCGGCCCACACGGTTCGTCGTTCCTACTGCGCCGTCGTCTGGGGCATGCCCGCGCCACGGGAAGGAACGATTGAAGGAAACATCGGGAGAAGCCCATCGAACAGAAAAAAAATGGCGATTGTCGCGCGCGGTGGAAAGACAGCAGTTACCCATTATAAGGTAGAGCGCGCTATCGGGACTCAGGCCAGTTTAGTAACCTGTAAACTGGAGACCGGCCGCACCCATCAAATTCGTGTTCATATGACCAGCATCGGGCATTCGCTGGTCTGTGATCCCGTTTACGATGGTGGTGCCGCGCGACGGTTGCGGTCGGTCTCCGATGAACAAAAAAAACAGCTAAATTCATGCGAGTATCAGGCATTACATGCGTTAAACATAGGGTTTTATCACCCTATAACGGAAAAAGACATCGACTTGTATTCAGAAAAATCTAATTATATCAATAAGATAATTAAAATATTAGATACAGACTAAATTTATATATACCTTATCAAATTCGTCGGGTAATATGGTGTTATTCACTGCGTCGCGAAGCGTCGAAGCGAATAGCATTTATGTATTTCAACGTTCGGCGAAAGTACCTACTCATGGCATCCGTAATACCCGAAGACGGCCCCAGTCCTGAATTGAATCTGTCCCGCTATCTCAACCGGGTCCACAACATCCCCATGCTCACGCCGGGGGAAGAAGTCGAATTGGCTCGCCGTTGGGTCGAACAAGGGGATCAATCGGCGGCAGACCGTCTGATAACCAGTCACCTTCGTTTGGTCGCACGAATTGCGATGGGATACCGCGGGTATGGCTTGCCGTTGGCGGAGGTGTTGTCCGAAGGAAACCTTGGAATGATCAAGGCGGTTAAACGATTTGACCCGGATCGTGGATTCCGTTTGGCAACCTATGCCATGTGGTGGATCAGAGCATCAATGCAGGAATATATCTTGCGGTCCTGGTCGATCGTGAAAATGGGAACAACGGCAGCACAGAAAAAATTATTCTTCAATTTGCGCAAACTGAAAGCGCAGCTGCAGGCCATCGACGATGGCGATCTGTCGCCAGAGCACGTCACGATCATTGCGGATCGATTGAATGTGTCGGAGGCAGAGGTCTCCAGCATGAACGGACGTTTGTCGAGCCACGATCATTCTTTGAATGTGCCGTTGCGCGAAGATGGCTTTGATGAATGGCAAGATTTTTTGGTTGATGACTCAGAAAGCCAAGAGACCTACGTTGCAGAGGTAGAGGAATTAACCATTCGCCGCCAACTTCTAACCGGGGCAATGGGGTTGCTAACGGATCGGGAGCGCCACATTATCACTGAACGGCGCTTAAGCGATAAGCCTTCTACGCTTGAGCAGTTGAGCCGGGTGTACAGTATTTCGCGCGAACGCGTTCGCCAAATCGAGGCCAACGCCCTTAAAAAGATAAAACTTTCCATTGAACAAGAAACCAGCGGGACCGATCTGGCGATCTAGGGAGCACGTAGCCTATCGCAAATCTTCCATGATGATGCCGCCATCATCTTCTAGATCGGGTAGGTCCTGTACATCTGAGTTGCTGTCTTCATCAGGCGGATCAGCTTTCTCCTCTTTCTCATCCTCCTCCTCTTCGTCTGCGTCGGCAACGATCTGAGCGACTTCGGGTCCCCATTCGCCGATAATTTTCTTTTGTGCGGCCCGCAGTAACGCAATGCGGCGCTGCGCCATGACGTTCAAAAATGTAGTTACCATCGGCGGTATAACCATGTACATCAGGTACCCAAATGCGGCTGCGGAATACATTAGCGCAATGATAAACACGTCAGAGAATATTTCCGTTGCCGCTTCGTAGGAATTGTCAGTCTCGACCCAAAGTTCCATCAGGGATGGAAAGACGCCGGTAAAGTTCATGCTACCGACGCAAATGGCTTGAGATTTTCGGGCGGAACGATCAACGATAAACGCAACTAGGCTTGGTAGCATGCCAAAGAATAGGATGATCACGGTCGGCAAGGCGACCATGATGAGCAGAATCACCAAACAAAAAACGCCAAAATATAATTTTAAAATGCTGCCCATGCCACCGTGTTCCGAACTCGAGACTCAACCAAAGATAAAAACAAGAGTTACAATAAATGCCATAAAAAGAAATGAGGTAACAGCTGACGCATGATGCCCAGAAGATTCTGCCGAGTTGGCTCGCTCTTCTTCGTTTTCAGTCAGTTCCTTAACTTCGGCCTCTGCGGTCGCGTATTCGGCTTGTGCCTCTTCGAAACCGTTCATATCGTCCTTACGCCGCTCGGCGTTATCGATTAGATCAAACAGGTCGGGCAGGCTGCCTTGGCGCACCAGCTTGGGAATTTCACCTTCAATTTCACGCCGGGTAGACCGATTGTAGTAGGTGTTGATTGCGGGACCTAAAAGTCCCCCCATCCAACTCGATAAACCATAAACCGGCTCACCTTCTAGCTTCCACTGCATTAACGCTAGCAGGCTGAGCATGCCGATGAGTGATGACGCTTCGCCAGGACTTGCGAGTGCATTTAGGTGCGGTTCAATTTCCTGATCGAAATGGGCGGCGATGAATCCCGCAACATGCCGGTCAATAGGTTTCCCGGTCGTATCGGCGCGATTGGCCGCCCGATCTAGTGCCGTCAGAATTTCTCTAATATCGGTTACGTAGTCCTGGGCAATATTTGGACTTTGGCAAGCAAGGGATCGGTTTTCCTCATAGAGGCACCGTTCTATTCCATAGCCTAAAGAGACTTTTTGTTGAAATTTACGTAGCTCCTTAAAGTTGGCATCATAGGAAAAAGTATCTGGCGAGTTATCTCCTTGGGCAACGGTCCAAATACCGAGGACGTTACGCGATAGAACTTGAGCAGCGAATTTATTTTCCTGAGTGCGTAGGTATTCGACAGCCATTGCGCCTCCGAACCCGTCAGGCATAAAAGAAAATCCTCGATAACGAATAGGGCCGGTTGGGTCCATAATGAGACTCACTTTAGTGACCACAAAATCGTCTTTCGAATCCGCCTTATTTACGTTTATCGTCGCGACTTCGGCAATTTCCTTAATAGAATCTGCCAAGCCACTTATTTTCAGATCGCTACGAGCCCAAATTTCCAGGTCGCCGCTTTTGATTGCTTTTGCTGCTTCTGGCACGTTTTTCGCCAGAGCGTGTGCAAGTGCCCGCGGGGCTACCAGTTCATACGATTCAAACTTAAAGGGTGCGTCTGCCTTGATCAGGCTCTTGCGGGGAAGTGCCGCCGGACGTTTGCCGTTAATCCAAGTTTCTAATTCACTGGTTCCCCAGCGTTCATCAGGTTCGTCGGAAAGCAATCCCCGCAATACTTCTGTCATTTTAGCCGGAAGGCGATAATTTTTGAGGAGGACCTGATAGGTCCCAATCTCGGCACGCTGAATAACTTGATCGCTTGTTTCCAATTCAGCAATTGGATTGTCTTCCAGCAAAAAGTACAAGACGGTAATACCAAGAGAAAACAAATCGTCTTTTATATCGCCGGGGCCACGGCCGCCGGGCGAAGCCATGGCTGCTGGCAATGAATCAAAAATTACGGGCTGGTCGAAACCCGGAGGCGTCGTTGCACAGTCGCCCAAAACCATTTGGGTACGTTCTTCATCCATATAAAATAGATTATTTGGACGAATGGCCCGATGGGTAATCTTTCGGATCCCCAATTCTCGGATTGCTGATCCCAGCGGTTTTATAACCTGTGTCGGTATATCATATTCCGTAATTCGAAAACCATCCGCATCGTAGGTACTGGTGACCTTTCCACCCATCGGGCGGCGATAGATCATCGCCATAGCGGTTTGGTTCAAAGGCGGCCAATGGACCTTTCCCCAATCGACCAGCTTCATCAGTCCGGGAATATCACCGGCCTTAAGGTCATCTATGATCTCATCCCGAATTGGCAGACCCGGCGTACATATCAGGGCAAACAGTTGGCTGCCCGCCTCGCGCCGGTCTTCGACGCTGTACGCCTTCGCCGACGGGGTGTCCAAGTCTGGAATCGTGGTGTCAGAATTGATGATAAAACGATCGTACAGAATAGCCGGACCACCGCCAGACCCTGGCAGTGTTTCCGGGATCTCTGTTTTTTTGGGTTCCTCGGGAACCTCAGCTTCTGCGGGAGCTGCTTCTGCCATTACTGAACTTCCATTCCTTCAGGCTCAGGAAGAAGATTAATCGCCTGTTCTAGGCAATACAACAAAACGTCTTAATAACACTTTACCAGGATAAATTATGAGCCCTAATCGGTAAACGGGTCGGTGACCAAAATAGTGTCGTCACGCTCGGGACTTGTTGATAGAAGTGCGACCGGCGCTTCAATAAGCTCTTCAATTCGGCGGATATATTTAATGGCCGTCGCAGGAAGGTCAGCCCATGACCGCGCCCCATAAGTGGTTTCGCTCCAGCCTTCCATAACTTCGTAGACCGGCTCAACCTTGCTTTGTTGCTCCGAACTCGCTGGAAAATAATCGAAAGTTTCGTCGCCGATTTTGTAGCCCGTGCAGACTTTTAATTCAGACATGCCGTCCAAGATATCCAGCTTTGTTAGGGCTATCCCATTGATTCCATTGACCTTAACCGCTTGTCGAACAAGCACTGCATCAAACCAGCCACATCGCCGCGATCGCCCGGTGACGGTGCCGAATTCATGCCCACGCTCGCCCAGGCCCTGACCAATTTCGTCGTGAAGTTCGGTTGGGAAGGGGCCGCTGCCGACACGGGTAGTGTAGGCTTTGGTAATGCCCAGAACAAAATCAATCGCGCCGGGTCCTTGTCCTGACCCTGCGGCTGCTTGGCCGGCGACTGTATTAGAGGATGTGACGAAAGGATAGGTGCCATGGTCGATATCAAGCATGGTGCCTTGCGCACCTTCGAACAGAATGCGTTTGCCGGATCGACGAGCGTTATCAAGCTGTTTCCAAACAGTTCCTGCGAAGGGAAGGACTTTCGGTGCAATTTCTATCAATTGCTCCAACAGCTTAGCGCCATCGATCAGGTCCATGCCCATGCCCTTGAGCAAGGCATTATGATGAAACAGGAGCCTTTCGATTCGGTTTGGTAGGACGTCAGGTTCCGCCAGATCACCCACCCGAATGGCGCGACGCGCGACTTTGTCTTCGTATGCCGGTCCAATGCCTCGGCCAGTGGTGCCGATTTTGGCTTTGCCCATGGCTTCTTCGCGGGCGTTATCCAGGTTACTGTGCAAGGGCAGGATCAAGGATGCATTTTCCGCGATTTGAACAGTATCAGGGGAAATTTCGACCCCTTGTCCGCGCACGGTGTCGATTTCGGCAACTAAAGCCCAAGGATCAACGACCACGCCGTTTCCAATTATTGAAAGCTTGCCGCCTCTCACCACGCCGGAGGGTAGGCAACTTAGCTTGTACGTTACGCCATCGATAACCAAGGTGTGCCCAGCGTTGTGCCCACCTTGAAAGCGCACCACCACATCGGCGCGTTCGGACAGCCAGTCAACGATCTTGCCTTTTCCTTCGTCGCCCCATTGCGATCCTATTACAACCACGTTGGCCATATTTTATCCGTCCTTCTTTAGAATTTGAGCGTCGCCATCGATGAGGACGTGGCTGCAGGACAACCGCGTCGCCTCAGTCTCTGGGTTTTCTGTTTTGTTTAAGCCTTGCAGAGTCGACCACCCTTCGTCACGGAAATTTTTGGCGACGGCGGGTGTCGTGCCATGAGGTAAATACAAACGTTGAGTGTCTTCCAGCGGAGACACCGCACGCAAAACTGTATCCATGAATAGGGTTAAACCGGTCGCTGGTTCGCCGGGTGTATCGCCGTTGCCAGCGCGGTACCGACCTCCACTGCCCAATTCACCGCGTACACCACGGGCAAATAAGGTGAAGGTTGGTCCCGAATGATATTCGAATCCCCGGTTCTCAACAGGATCGACCGTGAGGCTAATATCTGAATTGGCTTGCCTGATGTGTCCCACCGTATCCACCAGGGCTTGCCATTGCTGTCCAGCGGCGTCTGACAGTTCAATATTTCTCACAGTTTCAAGGGCGCTGTCCACAGGCCCCACCGCAGTTAGGAGTGCCGACAGTGTCGCCGTAATGTTCGGACCCAAGGTATCCGCGAGCGCGTTGATTTCTGCTAGGTCTTTGCGGTCCAGGGCCGTTTGCAGGCGAGTGTTTGCCTCCTCATCGATTGAAAGGTCGCTACAGACCGCGTTGACCAGGGATGGTAGCCCTAAATCTACGGAAATCTCGGGACTGCCTAAGGCATTAAGCGCTTCAACCGCCATGACGATAAC
This sequence comes from Rhodospirillaceae bacterium, assembly GCA_018660465.1. Classification (NCBI taxonomy): domain Bacteria; kingdom Pseudomonadati; phylum Pseudomonadota; class Alphaproteobacteria; order Rhodospirillales; family Rhodospirillaceae; species Rhodospirillaceae bacterium. Next base: position 36,718 of record JABJKH010000007.1, on the reverse strand, counting down.
TTCCGCGTCCGCAGCAGTGCTATCCGAGCCGATCAGTTCGACACCGACCTGACCAAATTGGCGTTCAGGGCGAAGCTGGCTTCCTTTAACGCGCAGAACCTGCCCAGCATAGCTGAGGCGAAGTGGACGCGGTGCCTTTTTCATGCGCGTTGTTCCGATCCGCGCGACTTGCAGCGTCATATCGGTGCGAAGCCCCATCATTCGTTGAGAAACCGGGTCCATCAGCCGGAATGTTTGATTCGCCACAGCACCACCGCTGGTTCCCAGCAGGCTTTCCTCAAACTCAATTAGTGGCGGCTTTACCTGGTCGTACCCATAGGCCTTAAACGACGCCAACAGGCGCTCAACCACGTGTGCCTCAAACTCGGCATCAGGTGGTAAAACGTCAGCCATTCCGGTGGGTAGTAAGGCCTTATCGGCAAAGTCGCTCATAGCTCTGTCACAAACATGGAAATTGAAAACCCAATTGTGCGGATTAAGAAGCCTATCAAGCCTCAGTCATAGCGCAGCATAACGGGGGGTTTAGTACCCGGAATTCTCTTTCACGGCAATTGCAAATATAGGGGGGCGCGCAATGTTATTTTATTTCAAACGCCTGACCGCGAACGGTCTGGCCTAAGTTTTTGACCATCATCGGGATCATGGATGCAGCAAGGGCGGAACTGTCTGCTGCGCCGACATTGGTAATTGTCCAGGCATGCCACATGCGTCGACCATTAGATTTGTTGTCGATGGTGGTTTCAAGTCGATACTTTCGAGGTGTTACCTCGCGGTTGCCTCTGCCCGAATTGAAAACGCCGCCCCGGTCACTGTTATAGAGGTTTAAAAGAACTTTTGGTGGCTCGACACCTCGGCGATCAGGATTGTTGTGGAGCTCAATATAAGTCCGGTTGCCCGGTTGCACCCAAGCGCCCGCTTCATCGCGGGTTTCAAATGACATAATAATGTTGGAGGTGTCGGATATTTCGTAGCCAGCTTTCCGCAACGCGCTTTCAAAGTGGCCTTTTAATTTCATATTGGTCGCCGAATTATCATACGGTTCCACGGCAATTTTGATCCCAGCTTTGAGCGGACGGTAGGAAACCGCATTCAATATGCCGTCACCTTGGCTTTGTGCCCAAACAGCATCTGAGAAGAAAAGGCATAAAACGCCCAGAACTATGGTAAAATTACGCATGATTATCCTCTCGGAGCGATATCGGATGCACATTGTATTCACGCCATCGGCCCCCTGGACAAGCTCTTTTTTCGGCGGCGGGGTTGTACTTAAAATCTGCTAACAAAATGAATGATTAACTTTAAGGAACTTTTAATTTTCCTAATTTGCCGGGAATTTCGCAATAATGACCGATTTTGTTCCCTTTCGGTCAATTACGAGGGGCAGCCACGTTCCCGGAGCTTGACGTTGGATGATGCTGACTAAGGTCGCTGTGTCGTGAATAACAACCCCGGCCGCTTCCATAACACGGTCACCATCCTTAATGCCTGCGGCTTCGGCGATGCTGTCCTTGAGCACCCTATTAATCAGTACCTTTTGTTTCGCAGTGGAAATCATGACGCCGAGCTTAGGTTTCGAATTCTGAGCCGGTTCTTGAACGGGTTTCGTGCCGAACACGACCTCTGCTATCGCGACTCCGCCCGCGGATTTTAAATCGCCACAGGTGCGTTTCGGCCCCCAAGGCAATAAGACCGCGGCGTTTTTGAGCCCCAGGTCTGCAAGTTGATGGGAAATGCCATAACCAAATTCTAGATGCCCCATACCGACAATGCCGACGACAAGGGGGGAGTTGTTCGCGAGTCGGGCCTTATAAATCGCTTCCGCCATTGCACGGTCCCAGGTGGTTTGGACTTGGACAAATCGGTCGAATCGGGTTTCTACTGAATCTTTAGAGGCAGGCGCGGTCTTATTACTAGGTTTCTTTGGCTTATGAGGACTGCCAATTCCTATTTTCTGATGCGCATCGAAGACGTCGCGAAGGGATTTCCGATACGCCTCGGCGGCCGGCGCAGGCTTGCTCACGCCCTCACGTACATCTTTGGGGACTTTCTCAAACCCCTGCTTCCCCACAGCGCGAATGAGGTCCCGCTCCACATTCATCGCCACCATGGGAATCCTATGCTGACGCGCGAAATGGAACAGCGGCAGGTATTGGTTCGCATCAAACCGCCAGACGTCGTGCCAGCGGCTTTGCTTCAAGAACGCATCGACCCCCAATTCGCCACGCACCCATTTATCTAGGACTGATTGAGTCGATCGTGGAAAAGCTTCAAACGCGATGACCATGTTCGGGTTCAAGGCATGAAGGGCAGCCAACGTATGAAGTTGCCAGCGGTGGTGTTCCACATTGGTATGGACTTCGCCCAGCAGAACCACTGGACGTTTTGAAAGTTCCGCCATAAGTCCCCTATGGGTGACGGTCGTCCTGTCATCAGGCCGTAGCCATTGCCCAACGTTAACGCAGGATTCCGCAGCACTTGCATGACTGGCAAACATTGCCAGGACAATGAGGGCAAACAGCGGGATAATTCGGTGAAGTATGGTCATATTCAAATATATTACGGTGCCAAGCGGTTAATCGTCTACAAGCTTATTTATGTCGTCTGCCAATACTCTAAAATACGGGATGCTATCCGCGAACCCCTTTAATTCGGCCATTCCCTTTTCCAATGTGATCTTAGTTAGTCTATCACAGATCGCCGCATCATGAGTGAGCGACTCCGACAAAATGATGTCCCCCCCTTGGCTTTGACTTTCCAGGCGGGCCGTTAGATTGGCCGTGGCACCATAGTAATCCAACCGGTCATTTAACGTGACGGCGATACATCGTCCGGTATTTAGACCAATTTTTATGATCAAAGGTTCGCCCTCAGTGGTCGAATTATGAGCCTTCATATCATTCTGAATTTGGATCGCCGCCGCCAAACCATCTAGGGGGTTGGCGAATGCAGCCATAATCGCGTCGCCAATGGTTTTAACCACGGCACCGTTATTTTCGCGAACAGCAGTGCCAAGAACGGAAAAATGGTCTCTGACTTGAGCGTAAGCTTCTGGATCGCCGACACGATTGTAAAGCGCGGTCGATCCCTTGAGATCTGTAAACATCAGGGTGACATGATCGATATCTCCGGTATCACCAGGCCTCAGCACCTCACGGGAGAAGAGATCACGGAAGGCTTGGTAGGTTGTCACTCTATCTGCCGTCAGGGCGTCACGCGCCCAACCTCGTTCCTCTATCACCAAGGCCAGCCGACGGCCAGTACGGTTGGTTAAGGTAATTTTTCCGGAATCAACTGGGGCACCCGCTTCCATAGAATCTACATTGGCAATGACTTCCGGAAAACCGCCTGAATGCCAGTCAATGATGTGGCTTGGACCTGGCTCTACGGTGCGAAGGCGATAGCTTCCGTGAGCCAGTTCTGCTGTGACCGTTCTTGTTTCTCCTGGTTTGAGAGAAATCTGTACGACAACATGGGGTGTGACCATTGGTCCCGCCGTACAAAAGGCAGCGGTCTCGACGGGTCTAATTGCTGCAGCAGGATGAAACGCCAGTTCAACATTGCCCGAGTATTCCCGGTCAAAATCTATATTGCAGGAGTTGCAGTGTTCGCCTACGGGCAGTTGATCGAGGGAGGCAGATTCTCCTTTTCCGCCTTGGCAGTGAGGGCATAACAGATGCCAGCGTAGACCTAGGAGTCCTTGTTTCGCCGCCTGAAGGCATACTTCGACCGCGTGCCGTGCGGGAACATTCCACAGCCTTGCCAGCGCCAAGGGCCGTATCTGTGACACATCGGCGTCTTGTCGTTTGAATGCGAAGTCGGCCAGTCGTTGCGTTAAGCCGTGAGAAAAGGGCGATTGGTCGATAGCTTCCTTAAGGTCGCGGATACGGGCTTCGCTGCCAAGGGCTAAGGTTGGCGGGGGTACCTCGTAGGGTGTTTCCACCGTGCCGTCCGCAAATGATTTCATGTTAGCGGCCAGTTGATTGAGTACACGATCAGGGCCAGAAAAAAATCGAGTTGCTAAAATAAGTCGGCCCATCATCCCAGATGGGGTCGCCGCAATGGTAAATTCGGCACGACACCCTTTTTCAGTTTGGGTAATCTTAAGCCAAGAGTTTAACGTTTTTAGCGGACCCTTCAGAAATATCCGGCGTTGGTGAAACCAACGATTGAAGACTCGGTCAACTACCGCTTCTTCCCATTCTAAATCAAATGGCCCTTTTCGCGCCCGCGCGATGGAAATAACGCTGCCGTCCGATTGCGGTAGCTCTTCGACTTTGTATGTCGGTGCGCCGATGGCTTCGTTAAACCGTTGAGTGTTGGCCAGTGCGGTCCACACAACTTTGGGCGGGCTATCAAATTCCCAACTCCAGGTTCGGCTTTTCTCAGTCGACATGGTCAGATGTTCTCCCTGCTTTCAAGTATCTTAGAGATAAGTCTGCTATCGGGCGAGTTTCTTGCCGCTTGCCGACCTGCCCGCCTATACTCCGCGCATGCAAGATCAAGAAACCCCAAACCCTTTTTGCCTCGCTGTAACTGGTGGCGGTGGGTACATCGGTCGACGGTTATGTCGGCAGGCGTTAGCGCAGGGGATTGAGCTGACCGTGCTGGGGCGAAAGCGACCTGAGGGGATTGAAGAAGGTGCTTACCAGTTTGTCTCCTATGATTTGAGTGGGGCAGCCCCTGATCTCACCGACATGGACGCCGTTGTTCATCTAGCCTCTGCCGGCTTGAGCGATGGTGAGGGCGGAGAGGTTGATGTAACCGGCACCCGGGCTTTGGCGGAGGCTGCTCATAAAGCAGGTGTGTCGCGGTTTGTTTTTGTCTCCAGTCAATCATCGCGCCCAGATGCTCCTACATCGTACGGACGAGGAAAATTTGCCGTCGAAACAATGTTGGCTGAGTTCGACGCATTAATTGTGCGACCTGGACTTGTTTGTGGCGGTGAAGAAGGTGGGGTCTATGGAAAACTTTGTGAGATGGTTCGAACCGCCCCCATCGTGCCGGTGACGTGTGCGTCTACTTTATTGCAGCCAGTTCATGTGGATCAGCTTTGTGAGGCCCTCCTGCGATTGGCAGACCCAAGTGTGCAGCCAAAGCAAAAAATGTTTTATTTGGGCGATCCGACTCCTATCTCGTTTGGGCGTCTGATTAAGGACCTCGCTTGGACGCGGTTTGGAAGACGCATTCGGCTGGTGCCTTTACCCATAAGTTTTGTCTTGATGGGAATTGCAATTGCGCGGGTTATACCGGGTCTTCCCAATATCCCACGTGAGCGGGTGCTCGGGTTGACCGATATCGCAATCATGGACAGCCCGGCATCGTTTGAGGCGCTGGGGATGGCCCCGTGTGATGCGATTTCAGCCTTCGCCCAGGAAAACCCAAAAAATCGTCGGCGGCTACTGCGTGAAGGCCGAGCCTTGCTAACATATGTCACGGGGCGTTCTGTCCGTGAAAGTCTCATTCGTCGGTACGTACGAGCAGTGGAAGCGACGCGCGGGAGTATCCCACTAAATTTGCCGGGCATCGTCTATGGCTGGCCTGGACTAATGAGAATCTTTGAACCTATCGGCGGAGCAGGGAGGGTGGCGGATCGCTTGGCGATTGCCATGGTTATTGCGGAGACAACACCGGAAGGTGCCAAAGACTTCTGCGCCTTGGACCAGAGGTCTTGGCTGATTTCTATTTTTGAACTTGGTGTGTTGCTGGCTGTTGAGGCTGTTTTCTTGCCACTTAGAATTTTGTTGGGCAGGCGGAACCCATGACGGTTGACGCGGATGTCATTGTGATCGGCAGTGGTCCCGCTGGGGTCTCGGTTTCTTGGCCGCTGATAGAGGCGGGCCGGAAGGTATTGATGCTCGATCAGGGGCTGGGTCCAAAAGATACGCCGAAGACCGAAGGCGCTTTTTTGGATATTCGTCGCCAGGATGAGGATCAATGGCGGGTATTCCTGGGCGAGGATTTTCACGGTCTTAAGGATCAGGGCAACGTATCGCCGAAATTAAAAGTGCCGGCGAGCGCCTACACGTTCGAAGGATTTTCCGAAGCCTATCGGCTGAAGACCAAGTCCTTCATGGCGGTGGGGTCTCTTGCGACAGGGGGACTCTCAAATGCCTGGGGGGCTGGGGCCTATGCTTACGATGATCGGGACTTGAAGGGGTTTCCCATTTCACGGGCAGATTTGGCAGCGTCATTCAAAGCCGTTGGATCGCGCATCGGCGTGAGTGGTGAGGCGGCCGACGATATGGGTGAATTCTATGGCAGCGATGTACCGTTGCAGGCACCGATCCCTTTGCATGAAAACACGCAGCACCTTTTGCAACGGTATGAGGCGCGCCGGGAAAAGGCTCAGGCGTTAGGCTTTTATCTTGGTCGGGCGCGAAATGCTGTGCTGAGTGCGTCCTTGGGCAATCGAAGGGCGTGTACGGAAGACGACATGTGTTTGTGGGGCTGCTCGAAGGGCTCAATCTACAGCGCGGCGCAAGATGTTGAGGCGCTGGGTAAACGCGACGGTTTCACATATCGCCGAGGATGCTTTGTCCAAGCTGTTGAGCGCGAGGGGGACGAGATCGTGGTGCGCTATGAGGGCGGCGTTGTCAGGGCAAAAACAGTGGTTCTTGCGGCGGGAACGATTGGGTCAACGAAGCTTGCGCTGCAATCCCTTGGGCATCGTGATCAACCGATCAAGCTGGTCTCAAACCCAGCATTTGCGATGGCGTTATGTTTGCCGGGGAGAATTGGTCGTGCAGTTGCCAGCAAAGGTTTTTCGCTCGGGCAATTGGGGTTTAGGGTGGAGGCCGGTCCAGATGATCCCGATTATGCTCACGGGGTGGTGTTCTCAGGCGGATCATTACTGACGTCTGAGATCGCTCGCCACTTGCCCCTTAGTCGCCCAGCTGCCATTGGGTTCTTGCGCCGGGTAATGCCGTCATTGGTTTTTCTCAATTGTTTTCTGCCAGGGGACTACAGCCACCATGCCGTTACCTTGGGAAGTTCTGGCGAGCTTCAAATTCAGGGCGCGTATGCGTCGGATTTTAAAGATCGGGTGGAGACCCTTCGCCATAAGCTTACCAAAGGATTTCGCCATCTTGGGGCCTATGCCTTGCCCGGCGGTGCGCGGATCTCAGAACCTGGCAGCGATATTCATTACGCGGGGACGTTTCCCATGGGGGGAGGTTCTGGATTGGCGACGGATGCCCAAGGACAGGTGGTGGGCCTTCCGGGACTCCATATCGCCGATGGTGCCATTTTTCCTCAACTCGCCGGCAAAAACCCAACATTTACAATCATGGCCAATGCAGACCGGATCGGCAGGAATTTGGCCGCGCGCTCGTGACTGCATATCTTTAGAATTATGTTGTGTTTAGGGGCGGTTCTTGTAGGTTCAGGCCGCTTAATATTGAAAAAATTCCCGAGCTAACTTTCTAAGACTAACTTTCTGAATGTTTAGTCTGAAAATCCAAGGTACCAATCATTCTTTTGGAGCCCAAGAGGCGGTTTAATTATTGATGTCCGTAATTGATCTATTTATCCCCAGCTTAAACCAATTTTTGATGCTTGGTGTTATTGTGGCCATCGCCGCTGCGATGTCTGTGATTGGTGCTGCGATTACCGGTCGTCATCGTATGCCGGAGATGAATGTGATCTTTGGCTGGGCTTTCATAATTATCATCTTCACAGTGACGGGCGCATTATTTGGCTGGCCGTTAAAGATTGCGGGTTGGATTTTCTTTGCCGCGCTCTTGGTTTCGGTCTGGGTGGTGGTTAAACGACAAATTCCTCTTTTGCCTAAAGGGATCGGGCGGACAGCGTTGCTGGGATTACCGATGATATTGGTGGTTTCGGCAATGCATCCGTCACAGTGGGATGAATTCGCCCATTGGCTGCCAGCGGCGCATTATCTCTTCGTGTGGGACAGTTTTCCAAACGCAGACCTGCCTCGTAGCGCAGCCTCTATGGCGGGCTATCCCTATGGCATGGGGTTTCCGGTTTATTTAACGAGTAACATTGCCGGTGAATTTATTGAGAACACGACAGCCGTTTTGAACGTTCTTATGCTGATGTCGTTCGCTCATTTGGTTGCCCGGATAATTGTGGCTCAAGGTCGGCCTGAGCAGCAGACGGAGCCGCAGTTGTTCTCCGACGAGGCTCCGCCTTGGTGGGCGTGCGCAACAGGGATTCTCGCAGTAACAATTCTTAATCCGACGTTTGTGCAAAAACTGGTTCTGACGGCATACGGTGAGCTGGCATCCGGTCTGGCAATGGCCCTCGGGATGATCATTGCCTGGCATATGTTTGAGGAGTTGGCAGAGGGTAATCGGAAAGAGGCACGACGGCAGGCCTGGATGCTCGCCTTGGCGTTGCTCATTTTGATCAGTTTGAAACAGGCGACTTTGGCGCTTTTCTTGGTTTTATTGTTCGCCGTGATCCTTGTAGCGCTGCGGGATTCAAAGATAAAATTAAAAGAATTTGTGTCTCTTCTTCCTTTAATAATTATCCCGGCAATTGTGATATTTTTAATCTGGAGACAATACGTCGCGAGCAATTTAGTCGGCCCACAGCACACGATCCGACCGTTTGATAAATGGTTCTGGGAGATATCTTACGATATTTTGATGCGGGCATTTTATGTTGTTACGAAAAAGGGTGGATACTTTATTCCCTCATTTATCCTCTCGGGTATGGCTCTATACGGGTTGTTTCGATGGCGTGGAGCACGAGACCGCTTGTTCGTAATGGCAGGTTTTGCGTTCATGTCTTACAACGTCTTCCTGTTAATTACATATTTGGCAGTCTTTGGTCGGTTCGATGCGCTTCGGGTCGCATCATTTTGGCGCTATAATACGCACTTGGGTTTAATTGTTGTCGTTGCCTTTATAGTGGTTCTTGGAATTTTGTATCGGCGCTATATTTTTGGGCGCGGATGGAATCTTCGGCCCGTAATGTGGCTGGCGATCATTCTCGTTATTGGGCTTCAGGTCGGTTTGATCCATAAGCTACGCTTTGATGTGCGTGCGACCAAAATTCATATTCGAGAGATAGTGCCTGAAATTGTCGAGCTGCTTCCAAAAGACGCAACCATAGTGGCTGTTGATCCTGAAAGCGATGGCGCCTACGGCACGCAAATGCGCTATCACATGTACATGGCAGGCCGGAAGATGGTGGGACAAATTAGTGCTTATTCCAGTGCGACAGCTCAAAACATTCGACTTAACCTGGATCGGAAGAAGCCGGACTTTATTTGGGTTCATAGTATTACCCCTGGTGTTCTGGGTGCTATCAATCCTAACTTAAAAAAAGGCGCATCCTACCTACTGAAGCGCGATGGCGGCGGGTGGAAAGTGCTGAAATCATGGCCGTTCAAAGGGTATATGTCTCCGACTGAGATCAAGGACTGAATTGAAACCTCATTTTCGCTTCCGTTAAATGTGTGGCAACGAATTGGAATTAAAATAAATTTGCTGGACTTGAAAGATAGTTTAGGCGTTTTTATATAGGATTCGAAAAGGGGGATCTAATATGGATCAAGAAGTCAACATTCTGGATATCTCGCCGTTAACTTCATCGGTTAACAAGGTCGGCCACGACCAGAAGTTGGACTATGCGCCAAGCGAAGAAGCTAAGGCTCTGAAAATTTTACTTTTGGAACCGCTTTTTCCAGCAGAGGCTGCTTGGGGAAGTGCAAAAACAGAGCAGGGGTATCTCCTGCCGATCGGCACAATTTCGGTTTATTCATGGCTTAAGGCAAGAGGCTATACGGTTGATTTTTTGGATACCCAGTTTGGTGATGTTACCGAAGAATCCCTGGTCGCCAAACTAGAAGAGGAACAATACAGTATCGTTGCTTTGCCGGTATTTACGCCGACTGCCGATTATGCGTTTTCTTCTGCTAAAATTGTCAGAAGGGTCCTGCCAAACGCTAAAATTGTATTTGGTAATATTCATGCATCGACGCTGCCTGAATTCACCATGGAACAGTGCCCGGAAGTTGATTTTATCATCCGTCACGAAGCGGAGCATACGTTCGACGAGCTATTGAATGCATTGGCCGAAGGAGATGACGATTTTTCTGAAATTCTTGGCCTTGTGTACAGAGGTGAAGATGATGCCGTGAAGGTCAACCCTAACCGGCTTTTTCTTGGAGAGTTGGATGATATTCCTGTCGGTTTTAATTCGGATTTAGATATTTCGCGCTATGTGCCCCACCCGACTCAATATGTTAAACTCCCGACTTTTTCCATAATGACCCAAAGGGGATGCCCGTTTTCTTGCTCTTACTGTGAAGCCGCTCAAATTCTCGGGAAAAAGAGCCGATTCTTCTCGCCCGAGCGAATTATAGAGGAATTAAAAATTCTGAAATATGAGCATGGTGCGAAGGGTGTTTATTTCCAAGATTCGACATTTACCATTAATAAAAAACATACCATGAAGCTGATGGAATTGATGGTGAAGGAAAATTTGGATTTAAAATGGGCGGCGGGAACCCGTATGGACCGGGTGGATCCAGAACTTCTTGAGGCCATGTATACGGCGGGATGTCGGCTGCTCAGCACAGGCATTGAGTCTGGAAATGAAGAATCTCTGAAGGTCGTCCAAAAGGGGTGCACCGTCGAGCAACAAGAGGCCGGCGTCAAAATGGTGCGCGACGCGGGGATGAGAATCCTCTGTAACTTTATCCTATGCTTGCCCGGTGAAGATGAAGCGATGGTGCGGAACACCATTAAGTTTGCTAAAAAGTTGCGGCCTCATATGGCCCTATTCTATTTGCCGGTTCCCTATCCAGGGTCGGCTCTTTATAAGAGCTGCAAGGAAATGGGCGGATTGCGCAGGGCCGCCAGTTGGAGCGACTTTATTGCCATCGATTTCGACGATCCGGTGTATGTAAATCCAAACTTCGATAAAGAGAGCATGAAGTATTGGTATAAGCGGGCTTATATTGAAATGTATACGTCGCCTGGAATGTGGTACACGAACCTTAGTTCAATTCGCTCGATGGAAGACGTCAATCGGCTTTATCGGGGCGGTAAAGGTCTCACGTCGATGATAAGCCATGGAATTTTCGGCTTTATTCGTCAACAATACCGGGGATTCCATGGACAAGCTGCACCTATACGGGACTCTTAGTTCCTAGTCACCCAGAGGATTAATCGGCCTCGGATCGATAATTCTCCAGTAGCTTCCGTAACAATTGGCGATTAATTACTGCCCTAACAGGTTGTCAGGGAATCGGCGAAGCCATAGACTTGGTTTTGCCGCGCAATGTGTTGAAATTAAAACGGATCTGTTGATGGCGTTGTCTGAGTCCGGAAAAAATAGCCCCGATCCCCAAACGGTGCCTCCTAAGGTTGCTGTTGTAATTCCTTCGTATAAGGTCAGCCGGCATATCATTGGGGTCGTGGACGGGATTGGACCTGAATGTCACGCGATTTATGTGATTGATGATGGGTGTCCGGAAAAGAGCGGCAAGCTCATTGCTGAAAATATAAACTCAGATAGGGTTACAGTCTTATATAACGAGACAAATCAAGGCGTTGGTGGGGCCGTTATGACCGGTTACCGCCAAGCCATGGCCGATGGCGCGGACATAATTGTTAAAGTCGATGGTGACGGGCAGATGAATCCAGCACTGATTAACAAACTAATCGGCCCAATAATCTCAGGCGTTGCAGACTACTGTAAGGGTAATCGCTTTTATAACCCGAGTGACCTTCGTGAAATGCCCAAAATTAGGCTTGTCGGCAACGCCTTGCTATCGTTTATGACCAAGGTTTCCAGTGGATATTGGAACTCATTCGACCCGACGAATGGATTTACCGCAATTCACGCCAAGGTGGCGGAGCAATTGCCGATGGAAAAAATTGCCAAGCGCTATTTCTTTGAATCCGACATGCTATTTCATTTGAATGTCATGCGGGCCGTCGTTTCCGACTTTCCGATGTCAGCCAAGTACGGTGATGAAGTCAGCAATTTGAAAATTATGAACGTGATCGGCGAATTCCTGTGTCGGAATATCAGCAACACATTTAAGCGAATTATTTATAGTTATTTTCTCAGAAATTTTTCCGTTGCTTCTATTGAGGTTGTCTTGGGGCCGCTTCTGATCTTGTTTGGCGCTGTGTTCGGGGGCTATCAATGGTGGCTTTCTTCGACAACGGGTGTAACGGCGACAACCGGCTCTGTCATGATTGCAGCCTTACCAATTATTGTCGGAATGCAGCTTTTTCTATCGTTTTTAAATTTTGACATCCTAAATGAACCACGGGAACCTTTGCATCCGAGACTATAGCGCGGTAGAAATAGGAAGGCGCACCTATTGAAATATTTGTATATTACTCAGGGTGTTATACCATTGGGAAATACCTATATTCGTAGGATGCAGGTAATATTGAATTCTAAGGCCGCTTGGTGGGGGTATCAGCGACGTGCCGGATAATACGCCGAAGGTCCTGACGGGCATAAAGTTGCTGCAAGACGTCCCGCCTGCGGCGTTGGCCGAGGTCGAGACCCATTGCCGCTACAAAAAATTTGCCGCCGGCGAACAAATCTTTGACCGTCACGCCCAGACCAAGGATATCTTCTTCGTGGTTAAGGGGAAGGTTCGGGTGGTGAATTATTCATTTTCCGGGCGCGAAGTAACTCTGGACGACGTGACCGATGGCCAACAGTTTGGTGAGTTGGCGGCGATTGATGGCGAGCCGCGGTCAGCCAGTGTTATGGCACTTACCGATTGCCTGATCGTTGTTATGCCCTCCAGCAGGTTCTTGGCCTTATTGGAAGAAATTCCGGCACTCGCTCTGGCTATTATGCAGCACTTGTGCCGCCTTGTTCGGTTTTCAACGGAACGGATTATGGATTTGAGCACCCTGGGTGCCAATAACCGCGTTCATGTGGATTTATTGCGATTGGCACAGGCAAGTGACGAGTTCGACGGCATCCAAAACCAAGTTATTTTAAAACCGATCCCTGTGCATGGTGACATCGCGAGCCGGGTTAGCACCACGCGGGAGACTGTGGCCCGGGTGATGAATGATTTGGCCCGTAAGGGCATTGTAGAGCGCACGAAAAACTCCCTAATCATTCATGACTTAGAACAATTAGAGGGCTTAGTAGAGGAAGTTCAGGGGTAGCGACGGCAACGATATTAGTCTGAGTGGATTCGTTTTTTTTTGATAAATTTCAGCAATTTGACACAGGCAAATGAATCATCCATGATCAGCCCGAAGAATGCTGAATTTATCGTGATGCTTGGTTCGTTTTACATTAATTAGATATCAAGTTTATTTATTAGCAACTGATCTTAGTTGTTCAATCGCTAACTTTGATCGTTCCCGGAGTGGGACGGCATGTTGGCTAAGAGAGAGACAGAATGGCGCAAAAGATATTGATTGTTGAGGATAACGAACTCAACATGAAACTATTTAACGATCTATTGCAGGCGCATGGCTATGAAACGGTGCAGACCCACGATGGGCGTGAGGCACTAGATTTGGCGCGTGAGCATGAACCAGATCTTATCTTGATGGACATCCAATTGCCGGAGATTTCGGGACTGGAAGTCACAAAAATGTTGAAGGCCGATGATGAGTTAAAGGCAATCCCGGTTATTGCAGTCACCGCGTTCGCAATGAAAGGCGACGAGGAAAAAATCCGCGAAGGTGGATGCGAAGGCTATATTGCCAAGCCCATATCTGTTCCAAATTTGCTAGAGACAATTAACAAATTTCTGAACTAGATTTCTTCTGATTTCGGGAAAGAAAAAACCGCCCTGGCGTATGTCATAGGCGGTTTTATTTTGAAGCTACATTGTTTTGCAGCTCGCAGGATGATCAACGTTACTTGATCTTCGCTTCCTTGAACATGACATGCTTGCGTGCCACCGGATCATACTTCCGAAATTCCATTTTTTCAGTAGATGTCCGAGGATTTTTCTTGGTCACGTAATAAAAGCCCGTGTCCGCAGTGCTGACCAGCTTAATGAGAATGGTACTTGGTTTCGCCATGATCGGGTGTCCGGTTTCAAAAGGTATATTGTGCGCGATACTGTGTTCTGGCGCGCAAAATACAGCGCCGTACGCTGCTGTCAAGCGTCGTCATGCTCTTGGCAAGGTACAAGACTTTACTGAGGAGCATTGGTGATGTTTTGTTTTGGTGCCTTGATCGCTTCTTCCACGGGTTTTTTAGCATCAAAAGCTGCCAATGCCAGCGCTCGAGCGTAGAGTTCAACATTGTTGAGCAAGTTCCGCGCGGCGCGGACTTCAACCGCTTTCTTGCGTCTTTCAGCAGGACAACTGGCGCGGAGCTTTGAACGTTGAGCTTGCTTATAAATTCCCGTGTTTCGCCAAGATTTAAAGGCTTGGCGAACTAATTTCTCATCAGCGATCGACGCAAATAAATCCTTGTTCTTCATTTCACCGCTTCCACTGGTGCAGAAACTCGGTCGCAAGCCCAGGCCATGCAGGACGTAGCCTGCGGGAGAATAAAGGCGTGACCACGTGAGGGTGATTTCGCCATTGTTAGGCATTCGAATGACAGTTTGGACTGTGCCTTTGCCAAAAGATGTCGTGCCGATGATCACAGCGCGTCCCTGATCTTGCAGCGCAGCAGCCAGGACCTCTGACGAAGATGCTGATCTTCCGTCCATGAGAAGGATCAGCGGTAATCCACGGGCAATATCGCGCCCGCCGGCTTCGTAATATTGAATGCTTTCCGGGTGTCGACCTCTGGTGCTAACGATTTTGCCGTGATCAAGAAATAAATCGGCAATCTTGATCGCCTGATTTAAAAGGCCGCCGGGGTTGCCCCGAAGATCTAAGACGACACCTCTGATTTTATGTCCGTGAACATTTCGCAGGTGTTGCATTTTCTTGGCGAGGTCGCGAGATGTTTGCTGATTAAAGCCCGAGATTTTCATAAACACGATGCCGTCATTAATTTTGGCTTTGACCGTTGGCGCAACAATCAAGTGTCGTTCGAGAAGGAAGATTCTCGGTGTGGGTTCTGACCCGCGTGAGATGGTCAATTTGACCTTGCTATCAATTCGACCGCGTAGTTGGTCAGAAACATCACGCGATGAAAGCCCAACAACGGGGATGGAGCCGACGCGGAGAATTAGGTCACCAACAAGCAGACCAGAGCGTGCCGCGGGGGTCTTTTTGATGATCCGGGTGATGCGGACGGACTTGCTTGAAACCTTAAAACGAATACCAATACCGCCGAAGCCTTCACGACGGGCGCGGTTGCGAGTCGCTTCTTTAAGACCGGAGTACCGCGAATAGATATCTAGTTTTGACAGCGCGCCGTCGAAAACCGCTTCGTACAGTTTTTCTGGTGAGGAATTAAAAAGTTCTGGAGAAGCTTTGCGCCCCTCTGACCAAATTTTTACGGTCAGATCCGCCCATCCCTTTATGTCGTTGTCGGCCGGCGCATCGAAGTAATTTGGCTCTTCCTCTGGATCCGACGTGGGCAAGAAAATTTTATCGTCGACCCTTTTTACCGTCAGTGCTGGGTCGATGGACCCAAGACCCCGTATGCCTTCCATCGCCATTTGAGACGCCGGGATTTTTTCAATATATTTTTCCGCGATATGGGTATATCCGGCTAGGAACATTTCGGTCGCTTGTTTGTACGGAACAGGGGACTTATCTACGACGGGTGGTTGCTGCATTTGGGCGCAAGCCGCAAGGACCCCCGCCGTCAGTACCAACAGTAAACCAGACCAGTTCGTATGATTTCCCCTCATGGTGTCTATTTTCTGCGATTTTTTCGAATTCGTCACTAGCGGATTTTTTTTTGCCGGAAACAACACCATGGGCTGAATTATTTTTTAGAATCCGCTCGGCCGCGTCGACGAGAAGCCTTTGATTTTCCACGTGATTTTTTATGTGGCTTCCCACGGGGGGGCAGTTTTCTGATTTTTTCGGTCCCTGGCTCTGAGAGCCTAAAAATCAGGCCGCCGGTAAGCGGGGTCGCTTCCATCAGGACGACTCGCAAGGTTTGGCCCAACCGAAATTCGCGCTTATTCTGCCGTCCGCGCAACATATGATGGGCTTCGTCGTGAATATAATAGTCGTCTGGTAAGTCCCTGATCGGGATCAAACCGTCGGCACCGGTCTCCTCCAGGGTGATGAATAATCCGAACCGTGTGACGCCGTTAATTCGGGCTGGGAATTCTGCGCCCACGCGATCTGCTAAAAATGCAGCACTAAAACGGTCTACGGCGTCGCGTTCAGCCTGTGCTGCACGGCGCTCGGTATCAGACAGGTGCTCGCCGATATTTTCGAAGTCACCAAATTTATCACCAATATTTCCAGCGCCAAGCCCGCCCCCTTCGATTAGTGCCCGATGAACCAACAAGTCTGAATAGCGCCGGATGGGGGAGGTGAAGTGACAATACCGATGAAGCGCCAAGCCAAAATGCCCGATGTTGTTGGGTGAGTACTCGGCCTGGGACTGGCTCCGTAGGACCACCGTGTTGACCATGTTAGCGTTCGGTGTATCCGCGACTTTTTCCAAAATGTCATTGAAGTGGTCTGGCATGATCTTCTGACCTTTGGCAAAGTTGATGCCAATACCATCCAAGAACTGCCTTAACGCTTCCAGCTTATCTAACGTGGGTTCGTTGTGGATGCGGTACATGCAGGGTTGTTTCTGTTTTTCCAACGTTTCTGCAGCCGCGACGTTGGCGGCAATCATGAATTCTTCGATCAATTTATGGGACTCGAAACGCTGCCGAATGGAAACCCCGGTCACTGTGCCTTCATCATCCACGTGAATTTGACGTTCGGGAAGGTCGAGTTCGAGTACGCCGCGTTTGGAGCGATCTTTTAACAAGGCCTCAAAAGCGCCGTAGAGGGGGTTTATGACGCTCTCCATCAACGGGCCAGTCGCATCGTCCGGGTTACCGTCTCTGGCCGCCTGAACCTGCTCATAGGTCAGTCGCGCGGCGGAGCAGAGCGTGGCGCGGATAAACTTGTGCTTGAGAAGTCGTCCGTTCGCATCAATCCACATATGAGCCGCCAGACAGGGACGGTCCTCGTTCGGGCGCAGTGAACACCAACCGTTCGAAAGGACCTCTGGCAGCATGGGAACGACCCGGTCCGGAAAATAAACCGAATTTCCCCGCTCATATGCACTCCGGTCCAAATCATCCCCCGGTCGAACGTACCAAGCCACATCGGCAATGGCGACGATCAGGTGCCAGCCGCCGGGGTTGTTTTGAGAGTCATCAGGTTCGGCCCAGACCGCATCGTCGAAATCCCGCGCATCGGCACCATCAATGGTGACGAGCGGAATTTTACGCAGGTCGTCCCGTCCTTTGTGAGGCGCGGCCTTTGCCTTTTCCGCTTGCGCCAAGGCACCATCGGAAAAATCAATTGGGATGTCGCGTTCGTGGAGGGCGATCAGGCTGACCGATTTTGCACCTTGTGTGTCGCCCAGGCGTTCCAGGACTCGGGCTTGGCGGAGTCCCAACTGTTTTCCGGGGATAACTTCGGCGCGGACCAGTTCACCTGGCTTGGCATCGCCATCGTCGCCGCAGGCGATAAAAAATTCATATCGTTGTCGGCGATCGGTGGGGCGCAGGCGACCCTGACCCTTCACCATTTCAAATACGCCCAAGACGCTATCGCGGCGCTCGGCCCCGCCAATGCGATGCATGACGCTGGCTTCGTAGGTGCCGTCTTTAAGCTTTTTGAGTTTCGCCAATACTAGATCACCAGGCCCTGGCGCTTGGCGATGGGGGGCCAGATAAATCAGCGGCGGCTCGCCCTCTTCGTTCCAGTCTTTAGGTTTCGCCAAAACGTCACCGTCTTTGTCAGGTCCAATGACGGTTAGGACCGTGACATCCGGCAAGGTTCCCTTTTCAGCAAATCTTCTGCCGCGTCCTTGGGCAATAAGACCTTCCGTTTTCATTTCGCGCAGGATGTCTTTTAGCTTTACCCGTTGTGATCCAATAAGGCCGAAGGCGCGCGCAATATCGCGCTTGCCGACTTTGTTCGGGTTCTCTTGGATATAGGTAAGAATTTCCTTTTTAGATGGGAAACGCTGGCGCTTGGGGGGCGAAGGCACCTAGGTTAATCCTTCGGATCAATCACTAGATGCTGCAGATGACTTCGCCGGTTTCTTTTTCGCAGTTTTCTTTTTCGCAGGCGTCTTCTTTTTCGCGGCGGCTTTCTTAGCGGGCGCTTTTTTGCCACCCTTTGTTTTTGCAGCGATTAACTTAAGCGCCTCTTCCAGCGTTATCGTATCAGCATCTACATCCTTCGGAATGTTCGCGCGAATTTTGCCGTGCTGGACAAAAGGCCCCCAACGCCCCTTGCGTTGCGTCACTGGCTTTTTGTCTTTGGGATGCTCACCAAGAGTTTTTGGCGGCACTTTCTTCGGCGCGTCTGCGATGATAGTGACGGCACGATTTAGCCCAACCGTCAGGACGTCGTCGTCGTCGCCTTTTATCGAATAAAATAGACTGTCGTGACGCAGATAAGGCCCAAAGGGTCCAATTGCGGCGGCAATCATTTTGCCGCTCTCAGGGTGTAAGCCCACGTCGCGGGGAAGTGACAGCAGGGCCAGTGCTTTTTCCAGATCGACCGATGCAGGGTCCATATTTTTCGCTAACGAGGACCGCTTCGGTTTTTTCTTTTTCTTATCGACAACGACTTCTTCACCCAACTGTACATAGTGACCATAAGGGCCTTTGCGCAGTGTGACGTCGAGGTCGAGTTCTGGGTGCTTGCCCAAGAGAACTGGCCCAGCATTAGTGGCATCACCCTCTTCACCAGTATCGACCACAAGAGGTCGGGTGAATTTGCATTCGGGATAATTGGCACAACCGATGAAGGCACCGAATTTACCAAGCTTGAGATTCAGTCGTCCTTCATTGCAGGTCGGACAGATACGGGTGTCCTTGCCGCCTTCAACCTCTGGGAAGAAATGCGGCCCGAGAAGATCGTCCAGGGCGTTCAGGACGTCCCGAACGCGGAGTTCCTTGGTCTCGTCAACAGACGCACTGAACAGCTTCCAGAAGTCTTTGAGAACAGACTTCCACTCAATTCGTCCGCCAGATATATCGTCGAGCTGGTTTTCCAGTTCGGCGGTGAAATTAAATTCAACGTAGCGCGGGAAGAAACTGGAAAGAAAAGCTGTAACCAAGCGTCCTCTATCTTCAGGAATAAACCGGCGTTTGTCGATGACGACATAGTTCCGGTCTTGAAGAACAGATATGATCGACGCGTATGTGGAAGGACGGCCAATGCCCAGTTCTTCAAGTCGCTTCACAAGGCTGGCTTCTGAAAAACGCGGTGGCGGTTGGGTGAAGTGTTGTTCAGGGTCAACCTTTAAACGCTCGACCTTTTCGCCTTCTTTAAGGTCAGGCAAAATGCGCTCGCCGTCCTTGTCGTCACTATCGTCGATGCCTTCACGGTAAAGCTTATAAAAACCATCGAAGGCAATGACAGAACCTGTCGCGCGTAAAATTGTGCCATTCGCTTTAATGTCCGCGCCGACTTGATCCAACACAGCGGCTTCCATTTGGCTGGCGACGGTCCGTTTCCAGATCAGGTCGTAGAGCTTGCGCTGGTCATCATCTAAGTAAGAAGCAATGTCCTTAGGCAGCCTGCTCACGTCAGTTGGACGGACAGCTTCGTGAGCTTCTTGAGCATTTTTCGCCTTGGTCTTATAGACACGGGGCGATTTCGGCACGTAGTTGTCGCCATACTGTTGGCCGATCACCTTGCGGCAATCGTCAATCGCACTCGCGGCAATCGTGACGCCATCGGTCCGCATGTAAGTAATTAGGCCCACGGTCTCGCCACCAAGATTAATGCCTTCATAAAGCTTCTGTGCCACCTGCATGGTGCGCTTGGCACCAAAGTAAAGTTTACGGGCTGCTTCTTGTTGTAGAGTGGATGTGGTGAAGGGGGCTGCAGGGTTGCGCCGGGATTGCTTGCGCTCGACCTTAGCGATGGAGAAATCACCTGCCTCAATGGCGGCAACAGCGTTTTTCGCTTTTGCTTCATCGGTCAGCGACATCTTGTCTAGCTTGGTTCCATCAAGGTGGGTCAGATTGGCGGTGAATTTTTTGTCGGCAGCATTATTAAAGTCTGCGGTAACCGTCCAGTATTCCTGCGGGCGGAAAAGCTCAATCTCTGTCTCCCGATCACAGATCAAGCGTAAGGCGACGGACTGAACTCTTCCAGCAGACCTGCTGCCCGGAAGCTTCCGCCATAAAACCGGCGATAGATTAAACCCGACGAGATAATCCAGCGCACGGCGCGCAAGGTACGCATCGACAAGTTCACGGTCCAGGTCGCGGGGATGTTTAAATGCTTCGAGAATGGCTGACTTGGTAATTTCGTTGAACACCACCCGTTTAATATCGATGCCTTTCAGGACCCGCTTTTTTTCCAGCACTTCCTGCATGTGCCAGGAAATCGCTTCTCCTTCGCGGTCCGGGTCAGTCGCAAGATATAGGTGGTCAGCGCCTTTAAGGGCTGCGGTGATTTCCTTGAGATGCTTATTGGATTTTGGATCGACTTCCCAATCCATGGCAAAATCGTCGTCCGGACGAACTGAGCCGTCCTTCGAGGGCAGGTCTCGGATGTGGCCATAACTGGCCAGCACCTTATAGCCGTCACCAAGGTACTTATTTATCGTCTTTGCCTTGGCCGGCGATTCTACAATGACAACGTCCATGGGTATAAGTCATAGCTCCTGAATTAGCGAAACCCGGTTGCCTGGATGGCGTTCCAAACGCCCTGCTAACTCCAATTCCAGCAGCACCATGGCAACCACGGCGGGGGAGAATTGGCAGTTCCGAATGATTTCGTCAACACTAACAGCACTCGGACCGAGATTTTCTTTTATAACGCTGCGTGCTTTTGAAATCTCATTCTCGTCGGGTGGAGATGGAGAAACGCCAGAGAAATCAATGGGTTCTCCTTCGCTAAGGGGCTTGGAAAATAGGTCATTTAGGGACTCCAACACGTCTTGGGCAGATTCGGTCAATGTCGCGCCATTTCGGATAAGTTTGTTGGCGCCGCTGGCTCTTGGGTCCAAAGGCGAGCCCGGAACGGCGAAAACTTCACGGCCTTGTTCGGCCGCTAATCGGGCAGTGATGAGGGAACCTGACCTCGGCGATGCTTCGACCACGACCACGCCCCGGGACATTCCTGAAATAATTCGGTTGCGTTGCGGGAAGTGTCTGGCAATTGGTTTGGTTCCAGGCGGCATTTCGCTTAACACCACTCCGGATTGAACCAACTGATCGTAGAGGTCTTGGTTTTCCTTGGGGTAGATCACGTCTACGCCGCCCCCTAAGACGGCGACAGTGCCTGTTTCCAACGCACCCTCGTGGGCAGCAGTATCGATGCCTCGCGCCATGCCGGAGACAACAAGCAAGCCGCCCGCGCCTAAGTCAGCAGATATCTTGCGGGCAAAATTACGGGCATTTAGAGATGCATTGCGCGCACCGACCACCGCAACGGCGCGTTTGGAAAGAAGATGCGTGTGCCCTCTGATCGTGAGTAATGGCGGCGCCCCTTCGGTATGAGCCAGCAAGGGCGGGTAGTCGGCTTCACCATAGGCAACGAACTTACCGCCGATTTTTTCGAGGGCCTCAATCTCCCGCTCGGCCTCGGCCTTTGCGGAGATTTTAATCTGTCTTTTTGCGCCACCGCGTTTGGCAAGGTCCGGCAAGGCATCAAGGGCAGCAGACGCTGTGCCGAACCGGTCCAGCAGCTTAAAAAACGTAAATGGTCCCACGTTGGTGCTACGGATTAGGCGCAACCAATTCAGCTTTTCAGCCGCAGACAGGGCTTTGGGTGACGTTTCGTTCATGGCGGGGAAGGTGGGGGATTTGCCATGCTGCGTCAATGATTCACTTATGCAGCGCGTTTGCTTATTCTTTTTTCTTGCCGATCTTACTTTCTTCACCGGTGGCCAATCGGCGAATGTTTTCATGATGACGAACAATAGAAAGAGCAGCGAGAACAGCCGCCATCCATACGTGATGAAGATCGTCTAAATAGTACATATAAACGGGCGACGCTGCCAAAGATACCAAGGCCGCAAGTGATGAATAGCGGAAAATTGCAGCTGTCCCCAACCACGTTAAGATGCACAAAAGCCCGACAGGCCACGAGGTCGCGATGAGAACACCCAAGGTCGTCGCGACGCCCTTGCCGCCTTTGAATTTCAGCCAAATCGGGAAATTGTGACCGATGACAGCAGCCAGTCCGGCGATCAGCCCCATATCGACGCCCAGCATAGCGAAGGCTAAGGCGGCAACCGCCCCCTTGCCGCCGTCTAACAACAGTGTTGCCGCAGCTAAGCCCTTCTTGCCGGTTCGAAGAACATTGGTTGCGCCAATGTTACCCGATCCAATATTGCGGATGTCTTCTTGCCCGGCGATCTTTGTGATCAGCAGGCCGAATGGAACGGAGCCTAGAAGATAGCCGCCAAGTACCGAAACAGCATAAAATAAAAGTAACTGCTGATCGTCAACGAACATGGGTCAAGCATCCGCCCCAAACACCGCGCGACCGTCAATCACTGTGCGGATGACCCGGCCTTGCACAGGTCTGCCGTCGAAGGGGGAGTTTTTGGATTTGCTCACCAGCTCGTCGGCATCTACTTTCCAGCCCTTGTCTGGGTCGAATAGGATCAAGTCGGCAGCGCCACCTTTTTCCAAGCGACCGGCTTCCAGCCCTAACAAGTCTGCAGGAGTCGACGTCAGTCGACCGATAACGTCAAGCAGTTCCATGTCGCCGTTATGATAAAGATCTAGGGAAACGGAAAGCAGGGTTTCCAAGCCAATGCCCCCAAATGCCGCTAGTTGAAACGGCAGACGTTTTGATTCCTCATCCTGGGGCGCGTGATCAGAGGCAATAGCATCAATGGTTCCGTCCTTAATCCCTGCGACGATCGCCAACCGATCTTCTTCCGCGCGAAGCGGTGGCGACAGTTTGGAAAACGTTCGGTAATCGCCTACTGCTGTCTCGTTCAGGGCGAAATAAGGAGGTGCTGTATCACAGGTTATGTCGAGGCCTTTGTCCTTGGCGCGGCGAATGACATCAACCGACTCGGACGTGGAAACATGGGCGAAGTGAACCCGGCCCCCAGTCATTTCGACCAATCGTATGTCACGCTCAATCAAGATGATCTCGGCCTCGCGGGGGATGCCGGGCAATCCCAAACGGGTCGCCAGTTTGCCCCTGTTCATGGCACCGCCAGAGAGGCTTTTTAATTCAGGATGCTGGACAATTAAAAGACCAAATGTGGCGGCATAGCTGAGCGCTTGGCGCATAAGTTGGGTATCGGCAATAACCTTGTCACCATCGGTGAAGGCCAGCGCACCTGACTGCGACAACATCCCCATTTCCGCTAGTTCCGCGCCTTCCAGACCCTTGGTCACGGCACCGTAGCAGTAGACTTTGGCGAGGCCCAACTTGCGCGCCCGGCGGGCAATAAACTCGACCACGGACATATCATCTATCACGGGGTCCGTATTGGGCAGGCAGACAAAACTGGTGACGCCGCCCTTTGTTGCCGCGCGGACAGCAGAAGCGATGGTGCCTTGGTGTTCGTCGCCGGGCTCACGCAGTTGGACGCGGATATCGACCAAGCCCGGGGCCAAGCACTTGCCGCCACAATTGACCTCTGTCACCCCTTCGGGAACACCGTCGCTGAAAAATCCGGGACCGAAGTCCACGATGGACTCTCCTTCGGTCAAAACTCCACCCGCTGCATCTAGCCCGGTTTTCGGGTCCAACAAGCGGGCGTTGGTATAAGCGACCTTGTTCAGTGATTCAGGAATTTTATTCGACATCAGGACTCTTTCCCTACTGTCTGGGTCGAATTCCGGGTCAATATTTCCAGACAGGCCATGCGAACAGCGACGCCCATTTCAACTTGTTCGCGGATCGCACTGCGGCCGATGTCGTCAGCGACCTCCGAATCAATTTCGACACCTCGGTTCATCGGACCTGGGTGCATGATCAAGGCGTCTTCCTTGGCGTTTGATAATTTCTCGTAGTCGAGGCCAAAGAAGTGGAAATACTCCCGAACTGATGGGAAAAAATTGGAATGCATGCGTTCGGTCTGCAGGCGCAGCATCATGACGATATCGCAGTCCTTTAGGCCCTCGTTCATGTCGTAGAATATTTCCGCCCCTAAATGCGCGAACGTAGACGGGACCAAGGTCCGGGGACCGATCAGTCGAACCCGGGCCCCCATGGTGGTCAACAAATAGATATTCGACCGCGCCACCCGGGAATGCTGAATGTCACCACAAATTGCAACGGTAAGCCCTGCGAGCTTGCCGCGCCGCCGACGGATCGTCAGCGCGTCGAGTAGGGCCTGGGTCGGGTGTTCGTGACTGCCATCACCGGCGTTGATGACGGCACAATTGACTTTTTCCGACAATAATTTGACCGCGCCCGATTGGTTGTGCCGCACGACCAACACATCAGTGTGCATGGCATTTAGCGTCATCGCCGTATCGATCAGTGTTTCGCCCTTCTTAATGGAACTGGTGGCGACTGACATATTAATGACATCACTGCCAAGGCGCTTGCCGGCAAGTTCAAACGACGTCCGGGTTCGCGTCGAGTCCTCGAAGAACAAATTGATGATGGTGCGACCTTGCAGCAATGCCCCCGTCTTATTGGTTTGACGGTTTTGTTCGACGTAGGATTCTGCGAGGTCCAAAAAAAGCGAGATCTCGTTGGGCGGAAGACCTTCAATTCCCAACAAATGACGGTGCGGATAGGGCGTGTTATCTAGCGCGTCGTCTTTCATGGGCGGCACTATAAGTCGCAGTCGTTTGTTTGTGCAAGGTGGGATGTTATTTGTTTGTTGATTCTTGCATGTGGTATCAATGATTCCAATCGACTAAAGTATGGTTTAGGGTTAACCGAATAATTATCGGTAAGTAAATAATCACTGACGGGGCGAGGGGTATGGCCGACTATCGGCAACTTCACGAAAAACTGGGGCAGGTCTTTGACAAGCAAATGTTCTTTGTCACGGGCCTAACCCGATCAGGGACGGTCTGGGTGCAGAAAGCGATTGATGCACATCCGGAAGCTGCGTGTCGCGGTGAAGGGCACTTCATCGATATGCTCTATCCGCAGCTAAAGCGGGCGATCGGCGACTATAATCAGCAGGTGGGTGCCGGCCGCAGTCAGATGGAAGCGGCGGGGGTTAACAGTGTTCCGTCTGATTTTACATATCAGGAACTGGAATACCTCCTGGCGACCTCCATTGGGCTGGCCTTCAACCGGTGGATTGGCGATGACCATGTGAAATGCGTCGGTGAACGTACACCGGACTACGCCATCAATATGGAAATGCTGTCTCGGGTCATGCCGAATGCAAAATTTATCAATGTCATTCGCGATGGTCGAGACGAGGTAGCGTCAGCGTGGACATTTAACCGCCGCTATCAAGGTGATGCGTTTTCTAGTAAATTTCCGGAATTTACAGATTTTGTCGATGTCTTTGCTAACAGTTGGGCGCGCAGTGTCGGTGATGCGAGACGATTCGGTCGTTCGCATAGAGACCTTTATATTGATGTCTGCTACGAAGACCTGCTCAGCGACCCAGGCCCGGTCATGAGAGACATATGCTTGTTCTTAGGGCTTTATGATTCTGACGAAGCCTTGGATCAATGCATTCGTGCTGGCGACGCCGGCGCAATGCCGGACGGCAGTGTCGGATCTTGGCGCGATACCTTTGATGACGAAGCCGAACGCACCTTCACCCGCTATGCAGGCGAGCTTCTGAAGCTTTTGGATTACGGTGCTTAGTCTTAGAATAGAATTATAGCCCAAAATTTAGCCAGGAAAGAACTTCATAAACCAATCATAGACATCATCCGGTGCTTCTTCCTGGGTGTAGTGGCCGCAATCGATCGGACCTCCGATGGCAGCCGGGCACCATTTCCGCCAGATCGGAATTAGGTCACCGTGGACCGTGCCCGTATGACTTTTGCCACCCCATAGAACCAAGGTCGGGCCGTCAAAGGTGACGCCATTTTCGACATCTACCGTATCCATTTCCATATCGGTCGTGGCGCAGGCACGATAGTCTTCGCAGGATCCGAAGATGGTCTTTTCATTAAAGCAACGAACGTATTCTTCGAACGCCTCACCTTCACAGTGTTTGAGGCCAATACCTGGCTTAGACAGTTTGCCAGCCATAAAATCACGCGCATCGAGGCCGCCCATCATGTTTTCCGGCAAGGGTGCCGGCTGGGCCATGAACAGCCAATGCCAGGACTTCATCGCCCATTTAAGCGACGCGTTTGTCCAGATATGATAATTTGGCAGGACATCAACTATAGCTAGTTTTTGGACGATTTCCGGATGATCGACCGCCATGCGGTGGGCCGTGCGGGCCCCTCTGTCATGTCCGGCGACCATGAATTCTTTGTAGCCGAGTGCGTCCATGACCTCGATTTGATCCTGGGCCATAGCACGGAAGGTATAAGGCGTGTGTTTCTCATCCGTTGGCGGGGCAGAACTGTCGCCATAGCCGCGAAGATCAGTCGCAACAACATGAAAATTTTCAGCCAAGCGGTTGGCAATCTTACGCCAGGCAACGTGGCTCATGGGGTTGCCATGTAACAGCAGCAGCGGCGGGCCTTCGCCGCCGTGACGCAGATGAATGGTGGCGCCACTTGTCTCGATATCGCGAGTCTCAAATCCTTCGAACATTATTAATTTGCCTCCAGCACGCGAATGGGATTGCCGTCCATCCAGGCTTTTATGTTTTCAATTGAGTGGGTGTACATGCCTTCATAATTCTCCCGGGTCACGTAGCCGATGTGACCGGTCAGGATCATGTTGTCTAAAGACCGGAACGGGTGGTCGGTGGCGAGCGGCTCAATATCGTAGACATCGACTCCGGCTCCGGCGATGGTTCCATTGCGGCAGGCATCCGCTAATGCCGCCTCATCGACGATCGGGCCGCGCGACGTGTTCACCAAAAAGGCGGTGGGTTTCATGCGATTAATATCTTCTGCTGTGATCAGCCCCCGAGAGGCAGGGACCAAGGGCATATGAATGGTTACAATATCGGATTCTGCAAACAAAGCTTCCTTGCTGACAGCCGTTGCGTTGTGTTCGTCGGCGCGCTCCTGAGTCAGGTTGGGGCTCCACGCCAGGACCTTCATGCCGAAGACATTGCCGTAGGCAGCGATTTTGGAACCGAGCTTGCCCAATCCGACGGTCCCAATGGTTTTTTCATTTACGGTCGCCGGAAAGGCTTTTTGCCAGCCGCCGGAATGCATGACTGTGTTTTCCAGCGGAATTTGTTTGAACAGACTCAGGACCAGCGCCCATGTTAGTTCGGCTGCTGGAGTCGATTGCGACGCCGTGCCACAAACCACGACGCCTTGTGCGTTGGCAGCAGCAACATCAAACGACATGTTGCGCAACCCGGTGGTGATGAGAAGTTTTAGGTTGGGCAGCTTGTTGATTAACGATTTCGGGAAGGGGGTGCGCTCGCGCATGCCGATGACGATCTCGAATTCTTTAAGGGCGGATGCAATCGCGTCTTCATCGCCAAGCGCTTCGCTGAATGTCGATACGCTAAAATTGTCCGGCAACGAACCCCAATCGGCGCACTCCATGGCGACACCCTGATAGTCGTCTAAAACAGCGATGCGTGTCATTTTTCACCCTTTTACGTTCGAAGAAGACGCCTTTTAAATCACATCCGACCGGCGCACACCAGCCACACTAAGATGCTAAATCAAGTGCGCCTTGCAGGATGTAGGCGGCGGCGGCCCGATCAACGACTTGGGCGCGACGCTTTCGCGTGAGGTCGGCTTCACCAATGAGAATTCTTTCGACCGCCTGGGTTGACCAACGTTCATCCCAGAAGGCCGCGTCTATATCTATTTTTTCGAACAAATTATGTGTGAAATCTCGGGTTGATTGGCAGCGTGGGCCCTCGGTTCCATCCATACTGACCGGTAGTCCGATGACAAGGCCGCCGACGTCGTGTTCGGTAATCAAGGCCTGAAGCCGTGCGGCGTCCTTGGCAAACTTGGACCGCATGATGGTTTCCAAAGGGCTGGCGATGGTCAGAGTGACATCCGACAGGGCCAAGCCAATGGTCTTGGAACCGAGGTCCAATCCCAATAGGCGGCTATCGCGACGGCGTTCAGATTTTAATTCTTGGATGGATTTAACGGGCATAGATCATCAAAGCAAAATTTCGTTACGACAGCAAAAAGAAAGTGGTGGGACGGGTTTTGCTTGTCTATCATGTTTCCAGATCAACTGTTACGGTTAATTGCATATGAGATTTCTGTCGCACGTTTGCATATTGCGATTCAATCTGATGGCCGGGCTGCTCGTTTCATTCGCCTGGGGACCTGCCTATGCGGATACATTCTTGGGTGTTGAAGTAAAACCTACCCAAGGGACATACTTGGTCACCAAGGACGTTAATGTTCGGGCTTTACCTAAAACAGCCAGCAAGCGGCTCTCCAGACTGAAAAAAGGCATGAAGGTTACCGGGGCAGGGTATCCTAAGGATGCGGCATGGTTGGCTGTTAGAATGGGTGACAAGGACCTGGGATTTGTCTATTCACCAGTTTTAGTTCCCCTTATCGATGGGGCACTTACAGGTGAATTACGCGGTAAATTGGATGCCGGGAATAATCGAGCTTGCCGGTACAGCATAGATTTCGAAGGAAAAAGCGAAGCCGATGGCGAGCTGTTTGAAATTGCTGATTATGAAGTTGCGTACGCTTGCCTTCACAAAGGAAAAACGATCAAATTTATAGCCCTCATGTTCTTGATTGAGGCACCTTTTAAGGTGTCTAGAGCCTTAGTTCACCAGCTTACAATTGATGTTCAGGGTGTCGATGAAGAAGTGGATCGAGCATTTTCGACGAATTTCCTTATTAACACTAAGAAGAAGACGCTGGCGTTCGATGGGGTGTCATTGAAAAAATTTGGTAAGACACCTGCGTTGAAGAAGAAATCAATCGATAGTATTCAGCACGCCTTAAAATCGGCAGTAGAAATTGCGCCTTCCGCTTGGAAAGAAAGTGTCTGGGAAAGCCTAAGTATAAATAAGTCATAGGTTTATTTAGGGGCTTAATTAGGAAATTTTTATGAAGGTCAAAACCTAGACCATTGGTCCATCAGTACCACCCGCTGAGCGCGGACTTGAGGGTTATAAAGCATTCAGCGCCGAAGACTCTCACATGGTCGTAGAGAGTATGAAACAAGAGGGCATCGAATACTGGGATCGGTTACTTCCTGATCGGCCGCTGTATCAAGTGTTCATTAAAGAACCTAACGGTTTCGTCATTGAATTGAACGACTATACTCCCGCACTTGATAAAATTTCGCCGATCATTGTTTACAACGATTATGCGCGCGATCCCATCTTGCTTGGGTATCCCCACAATGTTAGGTTCCCGCCGCCGCTGGACTAAGAAATTTAGGCGGTTTTTCGTGATTTTTAGGGGAGTTGGCTAGATCCATGTCCTTGGATAAAGAGACCGTCAAGAACATAGCCTTTTTGGCTCGAATCAAAGTTCCTGACCAAGATTTAGAGCCGTTGGCAGGTGAGTTGTCCCACATTATCGGTTGGGTTGAGCAGTTGAGCGAGGTCGATACCGAGGGTGTCGAGCCGATGACCAGTGTTGCCGATATGGAGCTTTTCCGCCGTGAAGACGTAATTAGTGATGGTGGGGTGCCGGAAAAGGTCCTGGCCAATGCACCAGACCGCGAAGAAAACTTTTATACCGTGCCGAAGGTGGTCGAATAACAATGAGCCGATTAACCGATTTGAATTTGGCTGAAGCCCGGGACGGACTGGTCAAGGGCGATTTTTCGTCCGCTGAACTGACGAGCGCGTATATTGACGCGATGTCGGCAGCCCAAGACCTCAACGCCTACATCACCGAAACGCCGGAGATTGCGCTAGAACGCGCCAAAGCATCCGATGCGCGCCGTAAAGCGGGTGAGGTTGCCGGGCCAATGGACGGTATTCCTGTTGCGGTGAAAGATTTATTTGGCACCGAGGGGGTGCTGACCACAGCTGCGTCTCATATCCTGGATGGATTTAAGCCGACATACGAATCGACGGTCACGGCAAACTTGCGGGATGGTGGCGCGGTTATGCTGGGCAAGACCAACCTGGATGAGTTCGCCATGGGGTCCGCCAACATGACCAGTTATTACGGCGCTGTGAAAAACCCGTGGAAGGGTGCCGATGGTAAGGACCTTGTACCCGGCGGATCGTCAGGTGGATCTGCATCAGCGGTCGCGGCACAAATAGCTGTTGCAGCGACGGGTACCGATACCGGAGGCTCTATTCGTCAGCCCGCTTCGTTCTGCGGCATCGTTGGCATGAAGCCAACCTATGGGCGCTGTTCGCGTTGGGGCGTTGTGGCATTTGCGTCCAGCCTTGATCAGGCAGGGCCACTCACCCGCACGGTGCGCGATGCGGCAATCATGCTAGGTGAAATGGCGGGACACGATGTTAAGGATTCAACGTCGGCTCCCATTGCTGTACCAAATTTCGAAGCAGCCCTGAGTGGCGACGTTAAAGGACTCAAAGTCGGTATCCCCAAGGAATATGCCCTTGATGGCATGCCGGACGAAATCGCCAAGCTATGGCAGCAGGGAGCCGATTGGCTGAAAGCAGCCGGGGCAGAGACCCGTGAAATTTCCTTGCCGCATACCAAATACGCGCTGCCGGCCTATTACATCATTGCGCCAGCTGAAGCGTCTTCCAACCTCGCGCGTTATGACGGCGTGCGCTATGGACTTCGCGTGCCGGGGGACACCTTGGATGAGATGTATGAGAACACCCGAGCCGAAGGATTTGGCGACGAAGTCCGCCGCCGTATCTTGATCGGTGCCTATGTCCTATCGGTCGGCTTCTATGATGCCTATTACCTAAAAGCGCAGCGGGTTCGTGCCTTGATCGCACAAGATTTCGAAAAAGCCTTTAAGGACGTAGATGTCATCTTAACACCGACGGCGCCAAGTGCGGCCTTTGGCATTGGCGAGAAAATGGACGACCCCATCGCCATGTACCTGAATGATGTCTATACCGTGCCGACGTCAATGGCGGGGTTACCGGGAATTTCTATTCCGGGGGGGCTGGACGGTGATGGCCTGCCTTTGGGGTTACATTTGATTGGTAAGCCGTTCGATGAGGAAACGATGTTCCGAAGTGCGGGTGTGCTGGAAGAAGCCGCAGGCTTTACCGCTAAGCCGGGAGGAGCCTAAGATGGCCTATATCATCAAAGGTGAAACGGCGAATTGGGAAGTGGTGTTGGGCCTGGAAGTCCACTGCCAGGTGATTTCCAACGCAAAGCTATTTTCAGGTAGTTCCACGGCTTTCGGTGCCAAACCAAACACACAGGTCTCCTTGGTCGATGCGGCCATGCCGGGGATGCTGCCGGTGATCAACCAAGAATGTGTAGAGCAGGCCGTGCGCACCGGGCTGGGGCTCAATGCTGAAATTAATCTCCGTTCGGTCTTTGATCGGAAAAACTATTTCTATGCGGACCTGCCCCAAGGCTATCAGATTTCTCAGCTCTATCACCCCATCGTCGGCGAAGGGACAATCGTGCTTGATCTGGAAGGCGGTGAGAGCCGGTCGGTCGGAATTGAGCGCCTACACATGGAACAAGATGCAGGTAAATCCATGCACGATCAGGACCCCAAGCGGTCTTACATTGATCTGAACAGGTCTGGCGTCTGCCTGATGGAAATCGTTTCTAAGCCCGATATGCGTACACCTGAAGAAGCTGGAGCCTTTGTTCAAAAGCTTCGGTCGATCCTGCGCTATCTGGGGACCTGTGATGGCAATATGGAAGAGGGGTCCATGCGCGCCGACGTCAACGTCTCGGTTCGTCCGGTGGGAGAAACAGAGCTTCGGACCCGAGCCGAAATTAAAAACGTAAATTCCATCCGTTTCATTATGCAGGCGATTGAACACGAAGCCGAACGTCAAATAGATGTCTATGAGGCCGGTGGTGACGTGGTTCAAGAAACGCGTCTTTATGATGCGAACAAGAACGAAACCCGGTCCATGCGGTCAAAGGAAGCGGCCCACGATTATCGCTACTTTCCAGACCCCGATCTGCTCCCTCTCGAAATCAGTCAGGAACTGGTCGATCAGTTGAAAGCGGAACTTCCTGAATTGCCAGACGATAAGAAAGAACGGTTTATCAATGACTTAGGTCTAAGCCCGTATGACGCGAGCGTTCTTGTAGCGGAAAAGGAAACGGCGGAATTCTTTGAACGTGTCGCTGATGGACATGACGCTAAGCAGGCTGCGAACTGGGTTACGGGGACACTCTTCGCCGCGTTAAACGCTAAGGGAATTGAGATCAGCGAAAGCCCCGTTTCTTCAGAAGCATTAGGTGAGTTGATTGGTCTCATAACCGACAACACGATATCTGGCAGGATCGCCAAGGACGTTTTCGACATCATGATGGAAACCGGCGATAGCCCGGCTAAAATCGTCGAAGACAAGGGTCTGAAACAAATCACCGACACCGGTGCCATTGAGGCCATTATAGATGAGGTTATCGCCAGCGGGCCGAACCAAGTTGAACAGTTCAAGAGTGGCAACGAGAAAATCATCGGTTGGTTCGTTGGTCAGGTCATGCAGAAGACCCAAGGCAAGGCCAATCCTCAGGCTGTAAATGAACTTCTCAAAAAGAAGCTCTCAGGGTAACATGCGGCCATGTTCGGATGGTTTAACAATCCAGATCGTGAGGCCAAGCAGTTAAATAAGGACTCCGGGGCGATCCTTGATTCGGTCGTCAAAGGGTCACCTGCCGTCGTGGGGCGTGCTGTTGCAGAACAAACCCAGGCTGCAATTGATGAAGGCCACGAGAAAGGCCGGAATAGCCCGGACCTCTATCAACCGATCATCGATCACTATCGCACCATGAACGCCGACGCGCGACGTAATCGTAATCAAGTCGCGATGAGCGCCTTTAGTCTGACGATTATTTACCTGCGTGCTGAAATGCTGGGGCCGAAGGCTGTGCCAGCGCGCCAAGGAATTGATGAATTCCTTGGCAGTTGGGCACATTTGAAAGAAGACTTAAAGGACGAGACGTAGTTATGGCCGAGACAACGGAAGTCTATATCTGCGGGGAGGGTCAGGCGCTTAAAGAAGGCAAGCTGGAATATAGCGACTCCATCTACGAGAAGGCCGACGCCAAGGGCGATGCAGAATACCGCTGCATTCGCGACAGTAGTATTTTTAAGATCGCCTATTATCGAGTGAATACGGAAGGTGAGTTCCGGCTTTTTTATTCATATTCAAACCCGCATGCGCGGTCTGTCCCCAAAAAGCCAGGCGATATTGATCCCTCGAAACGCAAACGACGGCGGTTGAAGAAAAAAGTTAAAAAATCTTGGTGGCAAAAGCTGTTTGGAAAGTAAGTCTAAGATAAATTAACGGCCGATTGAATGACCATGTCGAAGGTGAATTTTCCTTCGCTATTTTTCTTGGCAGTTTTTACGGACTTTTTAGAGAGAGGAATTTTCATCTCGCTGCAAAAGGTAGTCATAGCAGCAACCACGTTATCTTTATCAAACACGTGCTGAATTTGTCGACCGTCTCTGGCTTGTATGTGCACGCGAACTTCCAAGGGGTCGTCTTCTAAGATGTCGATGGCCATGACGGTGCCTTCGGCCAAGCCCATGCTTGGCCCGACAAGGTTCACGTAGAGGTTAGCAATCACCTTGAACTCATCAGCGCTGTATAAAATACGGCGAATTTCTACGGCCATAAGCGTGTCCCACGTTTGAAGCCTAATGGATACACATTCTTAAACCGTGTTTAGTAAAGATTTAATTACCACCAATTGGCCGATTGACACAATGAACAGGAGACAATGGGCTCGCAAGAATTTTAATTTTTTCATTGGGTTGTAGTAAGTGTCGGCGAAGAGCTATGATAAAATGTGTTACCTGGGAAATTTTTACTTTTAAACTGGAGCCAGGGCACCATATATTTGAATTATCGAGTTATTCCAATAATAACGATATTTAAAATCGTCGGGATGCTCGGGGGGAGTTTGTTGTTACCAATTACAAACTTTAGGAGGA
Organism: Rhodospirillaceae bacterium; assembly: GCA_018660465.1. Taxonomy (NCBI): domain Bacteria; kingdom Pseudomonadati; phylum Pseudomonadota; class Alphaproteobacteria; order Rhodospirillales; family Rhodospirillaceae; species Rhodospirillaceae bacterium. The sequence goes on along the minus strand of JABJKH010000007.1, from coordinate 2,615 downwards.
AGATCAGTGAAATCTTTTAAAATGTTAGCAGTCGTAGGTGTCACCGCATTAACGCTTTCGGCTTGTGCTGGGCAAGGCACGCAATCAGGCGGGAATAAATCCCTATTAGAAATAGCACGTGCCGACTATATGACAGGCGCTCCCTGGAAAAATGCCAATATCTACAAGGCGTCGAGTATGCAAGTTGAGGGCTCTGCATTTACCATTGCCCTTCATCAAGAATACTTGGATCTGGCGGCGTTCGAATATGGTGAGGATGACGTCGGTTCGGTGAACGCTTATTCCAAGCGCGCAATGGCCGCCGGTGGGAATAAGCCGACCAATCCAGAGGCAATTTCCAAACGAAAACTTCCCAAAAAGAATGTGGGTGAATTAACCCGTGGTAGAAGTGATCTGATGGCGGCGTTTGGCAATGGTGCTAAGACCCGCGTGCCCGGATATTCGGCCCATGCTCAGGCGATGTTTGACTGCTGGATGGAACAGCAGGAAGAGAATTTTCAGCCTAAGCACATTGCAGCCTGCCGTTCTGCGTTCAAGAACGCCTTGGCTAAATTGAAGGCGCCTAAGAAGGTGATGGCGAAGCCAATGCCGAAGCCAATGCCGAAACCCAAGCCAATGCCTAAATTGACTGGTCCTTATATCGTTTACTTCGGCTTTGATAGTGCGAAGATTCCACTGAACCAGGAAGGCATCATTAATACGGCCGGTTTTGACGCTGAAACGGTTAAGCCGGGTACGGTCATCGTTAGAGGTCACACCGATTTGGCTGGTGATAAGAAATACAACGTAGCGCTGTCATCAAAGCGGATGACTGCGGTTGCTAAGGCCCTGGCCAAAGCAGGTATTTCCGCTGGCATTTTGGTCAAAAGCCATCACGGCGAAGCACAGCCGAAGGTCGCGACGGCTGATGGCAAACGTGAGAAAAAGAACCGCCGGGTTGAAATTATCTTCAAACGGTAGACTCTTTTTTATCGATCCTAAAAGGCCGGGGAGCGTTTCCCCGGCCTTTTTTTATGACGATGGCGAACTTCTTGCTCCCATGGCGGGCCTGATGTGTAATGGTTTCAGGGGCGTTGGGATACACCATGAAAATTAAGAAGATCATCAAGGGCACGGTTGGAGGATTATGTAGCACGTTTCTCGCCGTGTCCGTTTATGCCGCCGATTTACCTGTCGATTTGGAATTGGCCTTGGGGGTGGATGTTTCAGGAAGTATCGATGAAGAAGAAGCGCGTTTGCAGCGCGATGGCTATATCAAGGCTTTTCGTCATCCAAGGGTCTGGGAAGCCGTGCGCCATGGTCGGCGGGGGCGGATCGCGGTCGTTTATTACGAATGGGCGGGCTTTGGTCATAACAAGACTGTCGCCAAATGGGCATTGATCGACAGCCGGGAAAGTGCGCTTGCGTTTGCCAAACAATTGACCAAAGAAGAACCCGAAACTGCGAGCCGGACTGCCATCGCGAGTGCCATCGATTTCGGTGCTGGTTATTTCGATAATAATGGTTTTAAAGGTACCCGGCGGGTCATCGATATTTCGGGCGACGGTCCGAACAATTGGGGTGAACTCGTTACAAAAGCCCGGGACCGTGCCGTTGTTCAAGGTATCACTATTAATGGCTTGCCGATTATGAATGGACGCCCGAGTCCGTGGGGGCTGTCCAGTCTAAAAAATTTAGATTTGTATTACCGGCATTGTGTCATAGGTGGAAAATCCGCGTTTATCGTTGCCGCTAAGAACTTTAATGATTTTGCCCGGGCGGTGCTCAGAAAACTTGTGTTGGAAATAGCCGATAATACGCCGTCGGAGCGTCACGCCGGACCTGTTCAATTGGCTCAAATAGGATCTGGTGTGATTAAAAAACGCGTACCACCACCGTGTAACATCGGCGAGCAGAATTGGCTGGACAGGGACGACTACTAGGCTAGCAAAAAAGGAAGGCCCCGCCACTCCACGGAAATTTCCAAGGAATGACGGGGCCCGGTTGATCCAAGGGGGATTGGATCGTGCTAGCGGTCTAGCGGTGGCGGCGTCCGGCGTACTCATTTACAACCCGGCGGCTGCCGCGAGCGATGTAGGCGTTACCAAATCGGTTGTAGCACATTACCGCATTAACCCGTTTCCAACTTTTATTCCTGCCCCGGCCACGAACACGTTTGATCTTGGTGACACGGTGGCAATTGTTGCCATGCAAGTGGCGGGCCCGACGCGGCAGGGCACCGGCATACTGCCAACCATTTTGCTCAACCGTCGGACGATTGCGCCTTTGGTTCCAGCGCCGGTCCCGGCGTTGGTGGTTGCCATAGCGGTCACGCGGGTCCAACAGGACATTGAAAAAATTGTTAAGAACCCGATCAAAGCTGGGCTCAGGCGCGTGAAGTCTTTCGGCAGAAGCGGGCGTCGCGGAAATTCCAACAACCATTGTGAAAATCAGTGTGGTGATAATTTTTTTCATCGTGGCCTCCATTAATGTGTCTGTTCCGTGGTTTGTTCGTGTCTTATTCAGGGTCTCATCGGGGGGGGCGTTTCCGTCCGCCGATGAAAATAACTATATATACATGCAAAATTATAGTCAATAGCTAAATTAAAAATATATGTAAAAAAATATGCAATGAA
>JABJKH010000006.1 GCA_018660465.1 Rhodospirillaceae bacterium | reverse complement strand
TCATCCAATCGTTCGGGGAACAATGTGCTCTGGCTGCGGTCCTCGCCTTCAACAAAACGCTTCATGAAACTCTCCCACCAAAACTATGGGAGAATTATATCATGCTTCACGTTTTGACACAGCCTGGACCCTAAGCAGCCATTTAAATTTTCTAAAACGTGAGGATGTCGTCCCTATTAATATATTTTGGGACTGGTCTGGAGCCGCTTCACTGATCAGAAATTGTTGCTGGAATAAGGTCTTTTTGATGGGCGAAGATGGCGGGGCCGCCACCTGTATGAAGGAAGAGGAGTCCTGGATTATCGTCTGCGCTTCTCGCCCGTTCTATGAATCCGGCCATAGACTTTCCTGTATAGGAGTGATCAAGCACGAGGCCTTCTGTCTGAGCACCCAGTAGGATTGCACGGCTACATTCTTCACCTGCTATACCATACCCAGGGGCGAGAAATGCATCATTTAAAACGATATCTTCGTCGCTCACTTTGGATGTTATGGATAAGAGTTCTGCTATTTCGGAACAATGACCTTCAATTCGGGAGCGCTGTATGGTCGCGTCCCGGCGCACACAAATCCCCGTTACTTTGATCGCTGAATCGAGCGCCCGCAGACCGAATAGAAGTCCCGCATGAGTATTGCCGCTTCCCGACGCAACAACGATTTCATTGATTTCCAGACCCTGCTCATTAATTTGTTCAAGAATTTCTTGAGCGGCAATGATGTAGCCAAGTGCTCCCAATGGCACATGACCTGGGGCTAGCAGAATTATATAGGGCCGTCGGCCCGTATCGGATAATTTCTTGGCGATTACACCCAGTTTGCGGTCGGCGCCGACTTCGTCTTCCCCTTCGGGATAGGAATACATCGTTGCGCCAAACAACTGGTTGAGCAGGACATTGCCAGAGGTTCGGTAATCGGGGTCATTTGTGGCCACCCGTTCTTCTAGCTGGACATGGCAGTCCATGCCGAGTTTGCGGGCACCAGCAGCAGCGAGTCGGACAAAATTCGACTGAACAGCACCCGTTATCAAGACGGTGTCAGCATTTTGAGCGAGCGCCTCACCCAGATAAAATTCTAGATGACGGACTTTGTTGCCGCCAAAAGCCAGCTCGGTGCAATCGTCTCGTTTGACGTATAAATTTGTACGTCCGCCACAGGACTTACCAAGATTGGGCATAGGCTCCAGAGGTGTTCGTCCCGAAAATAGCGCCACCCTAGGAATGTCTGATAGGCGGCCCAGGGCAGAGGAAAAGTCAGCGTTAGAATTAATCATAATCTTCTTTCAATATTAAAGACTAAAAAAGAAATGCGGTGGTGGAGACAAAAGTAACGATCAGCGCTAGCCAGAATGAACGATCTTGGCTGCATCGAATTTGGTTAGGTTAGGCTTTCAATCTCTACGTCCTTACCGGGGATCGGGCTCATGGCAAATGTGCCAGCATTTAACATTGCCTCAGGTCCTCCGTGGTGCGCCATTTGCCGACGTTGATCTTCTTTTGCCTGTTGATCGGCCTCTTCTGGATTCACTAACGTACGCAATTTTGCGATAAGCTTGGCGGCGATTTCAGGTATTTGATCGCCACGCATCAGATCGTTGGTTTCTTCCGGGTCCTGTCTCAGATCGAACAACTGGGGAACCTCACCGACATGGCAGACCAGCTTATGATCACCATCCCGAAGTGCAAAACTTGCGACCCGGCTTGCTTGTGCATGAAATTCCGCAAATCCAAGTCTTTCCGTATCGTGGCCTTGTATCGCTGGCCACAGCGAAATACCGGGAAGTGACCCGTCCTCTTCCGTCAGCTCAGCGCCAACGCTTTGCACAATCGTCTGAAATAGATCGACGTGGGACACGATTTGCTTGCTGGATGCACCTGCTGGTATATCTGGTCCTGCGGCAATCAACGGAACGCCTATAGAATGCTCGTACATGACTGCTTTCCCGAACAACCCGTGATTCCCCGCAGCCTCGCCGTGATCACTCGTATAGAGCACGCGTGTCGAGGGCAGCAACCCTAGCTGATCAGCAGTCTGCATCACCTCACCAATTTGCTCATCAAGATGGGTCACAAGTCCGCAATATCCAGCAATGTTGCGGCGGATGAATTCCTCGTTTGGGGCGTCTTCGAATCCATTGATGTCGCGAATATGCGCGACCGCTGGATGGTCGGGTCGGGTGTCCGCCGTGCACTGGACAGGTAGCTTCATTTCATCCGGAGGGTAAAGATCATAGAAACGTTTAGGCACGGCGAATGGCGGGTGAGGGCTAGCGTAAGAAACAAGCAGAACCCAGGGCTTGCCGTGCTTCTTGGCGTTCTCGTTAAGCCATTTAATGGCATGCCCAGTTATATTCCGGTCATAGGACTGATAATCTGCTTCTCCGACCCCAGCTTTGGAATAGACTTCAAAATGACTCGTGCGCGGCGGAACACCCTCGCCCGTGGCTCGGAGGAGATGAATAAGCGCCCCCTGACCGTTCACAATATGCATGGGCTCAATCTCTTCGGTAAAGCCGTTGTCATCGTCTCCTGAGCGAAAGTGGAGCTTCCCAATCGCCGTGACCGCATGCCCTTGAGTCCGTAGGCGGTGGTGCCAGCTCGGTGTATCGCCGTCATAGGTAAGTGCATTATCCCAATACCCCGTCTGGTGTGGATAGCGGCCCGTGGCCAGGGAAGATCGTGAGGGGCAGCACAGTGGACTGGCGCAATAGGCATTGTCGAACCGCACCCCACGCGCTGCAATTTTATCCAGATTGGGGGTCTGAACGATAGGGTGTCCATACGCACCCATCATTCGGCGTGTATGGTTATCCGACAGAAAGAAAATTAAATTAGCTGGTTCCACAATTTGCCCCCTACGCATCAGTTCTTTATGAGCCATTATCACTCATAAGAATAACGATAAGTTCTCGCCTATGATTCCCACTATCATTGATTTTACTTCATAATAAAATTAGAATTATATTATAACTTGATAGAAATTTATGATGAAATGAACATTAAAAGCCTTCGCCTTTTTATTTATGTGATCGAAGAGGGAACTCTTGGAAAAGCGGCGGAACGGCTCAATCTTAGTCAGCCAGCAGCAAGCCGACTTCTACGTTTATTAGAAGAAGAGCTTGGTATTTCTTTATTCTTGAGAGTGAAAAAACGTCTTGTTCCGACACAAGAGGGCAACTCATTCTACCCCGAAGCTATTCGAATTGTTGCATCCATTGACTCCGTTCCATCCTTCATAAAACAAATTAGGAAGGATAATTATGGTCCCCTACGAATTGTTTCCCTGCCACGGCTAGAAAGCAGCCTAATTCTGCCGGCCATAACGCAACTGCTGCAAACGTGGCCCAATATTAGATTTAATCTAGAAAGTTATTTTAGAAGGGATATAGAACGAAGGTTCACCGATGATTTTTATGATGTGGGGGTAGGAACGCTGCCTGTTCCAATGCAAAACGTTGAGACGGAATACCTCTGCAGTAGCAAATTTTTTGTGGTGCTACCAAAAAATCATCCGTTAGCGGATAAAGCCACGCTTACAGCGAAAGATTTAACAGACCTGCCTTATATAGCCCTTAATCGACACACATTACTTCGTAGGATCATTGATGATAACGTTGACAGCTCCGGGATCAATCTAGCCCCCTATCACGAGGTCTCAACAATGACCGCCGCTTATGATATGGTGAGAGCGAACCTTGGTTTCACGATTGTTGCTCAGCTAGCAAACGAGAATAAAAATATTGATTCAATCCGCCTCGTGCCATGGGATTCAGCGGCATCTATTGATTACGGAATTTTCAGACGAATTACTGATCAGCCCCATTATGCGGTCGAAGATTTTATCACCTGTCTTAGAACGGCCAATCGTAGAATCTCCGCTGACTGAGAATCTAAACGAGAGGCTTCATCATCACTAGTGATTAATGCACTCTTGCAAATCGCAATCAATTTCTCCACTGCGAAGCGGCTCCCTCCTAACGCCATTAAGAAGCGGTAGAACCCGTGAATAGGTTTAAATAACGCCATACATTAGATTTCTCAAATTGGCTGCTTCTGGCTATTTGCGGACTCCAATTGGTCTGTGCCTCAAGTTTGAGATTTAAGTTTAGCCCATATTCGACCGTCAATAGCTGCTAGCCCCATACCAATGAGTGCCATGCCAACGAGATGCTTTGGCAAGAGAACTTCATTCAGAAATCCAATTCCTAATAGGATTGCACTGACCGGAAGAAGGAATGTCACTAAAAGCAAATTAGTGGCCCCAGCGGTTTCTAAAATTCGAAAGTAAATTATATAAGCTAAAGATGTGGATAGTAGAGCGAGGCCGACCAAGGCACCCAAAGAAGCCACGCTCGGCATGGGTAAACTCCAGGGTTGGTCAACCAGCAACACCACAGGAATAAGCATCACGCTAGAAGCTATCATCATGCCAGTTGCGGTAGCCATAGGGGACACGTCCATAACTTTAAATCTGCGGCAATAAACACCTGAGAAGGCATAGAATATGGCCGCAGCAAGAATTGCCATCAGTGCAAGAAGGTTGGTGTTTAGCCCTTGACGGCTCTTGGCTATAAGGTTATCTTCGACGCTTCGCCGATCAACGTCCTCTTAACGGGGGATAGCGGATATCATTTAAGGCTAGTGTTTTCGTCTGCAATTGCCCCTGAGCGGACATGTTCCACCTCCATTAACGGCGCCTGACGAACAAAAAGTCACCACCCTCGTGTCCAGCTTGGCGAACGTCAGTGTACTGTGGCGTTTGGTTGGCTTCAATCATGACTGGGCGGCGGATTTGGTTAAAGAGTTGGGTGCCGTCCATAATCGCATCATTGCTCTGGAGAGCCGAAATGAACGCCTTTGCGAAGGGCGAATGCTTGCCAATGCCGTCGGAGACAGGTTCTAGTCCACCTGATACCAGGGCAACGCGGGTAATCTTTTCGGCCATGCGGTTCCAATAATTACCGGTCCTCACACCGACTCTGACGCCGCGCGTCAAGGTGCCTGAGAAGCAACTGTCGGCGACCACCATCACATGCTTGGCCTGAATTGTCTTTAGGGTATCGGTCAGGGTTGCGTTGGATACCCAATTGGTCCGCCGACTGGGCTTGGCGTCGGTTGCCAGCCAGTAGCCGCGGTTTGCGCTCTCATCAAGCCAACCGTGCCCAGCGTAATAGATCAAGAGATTATCCTCTGCCACCAGTTTCTCGGTAAGACGGTCGAGGCTCTCGATAATGTTGGCCCGTGTTGCATTCAACAACAAGGTTACCAGATAGCCGTAATCGTTCTGCAGCACGGCGGCAATTGTACTAGCGTCATTAACTGCAGTGCGCAGTTTGGGAAGGTGGCGGTAATCGTTGTTACCGATAACCAGGGCGTGATAGCGACCAAATGTTGCAGCGGTTAGTGTCGCTCCGCTCTCTGGCGGTGCAATTTTCTGTTGCGCGGCAGGCCGTGGTGCGGGTGTGTTGCCGAACGTTTGGCTCAGAATTGCCCGCTGCTGGGCTTGGAACGTCACATCGTCGATTAATCCTTTGTCGTGTAGGCCCTTGAGGGCGGCCAGTTGAGATTCTACGCCCTTAACTGGCGTAGATGTGCCAGTGGGTAGCGAGGTCGTGGGTAGCGAGGTCGTGGGCAGCGAGGCGGTGGAAGGTGGCGCAGTGGGGACCTTGGTCGCAATCGTTAAAGTTCCATTCGAGCCCGGCAAGAGAGCTGTATTCGCTGGTGTTAGGTTGTGCTGCCCATATCCGTCCGCACCACCTGCGGTCAACAAACCGATAGCAGAAAATTCGAAAGGTCCCCCCATGGTACCCTTGGCGAAGTCCACGAAATCGATGACATGTGTGTAGCTCCAAAATATGTTCCCGATCGCCAACCAGTTGCAGTAGAAGGACTCCTTCCCAGCAAGGACCGGGTTGTTTTGCGCATTGAGTCTAATAACCGCATCTAAGTCACCACAGTTAGCAGAGGCACCAAGAAATGACCCAGTGATGCCAATCTTTAGGGTGATTTCCGTATTGTCTTTGTTTATTCGGATATCTTTGTAGGCCAATTCAGCTAGGTTGGCATTGGCAGGTAATATCCCAGCCAGGACAAATAAACTAAACCCTTCACTGGTACAATTTCGATTGGTTATTTCAGATTCGCACGGCTTAACCACGGATCTCTCGTTATGTTTTAGGAGGCCGTAAATTGCACTCATGATCTCGGCGTTGCTGAACTTTTCTGCCGCCTGTACGCAACCTTCCCGCGTACATACTTGAAGAGGATTCGCTTTTATTGATAATGCGGGTTCATTATCGTCTTCTGGTTCATCATCTTCCTCAAATTGTGCAACCTCGACGGGCACCCACAGGGCACCATTGCCCGCTGCACCCAAACATGGGAAGGCAAGAATGATAATCGCTACAATCATAGCCGTCAGTCGTGGAACGCTATAGCTGGGCATGGTTTCCATTCCCTAACAATGCTACCGCTCACCGAAAACGTAAGTACCAATAAACAATCCAGGCGATCCTTGAATCATATCCTATTGGGCGCAAGCTCCACCACCAAAGAATTGAAATTTTCTAGTCAATCCCACGACCGTTAGAATTTGAATTTGGTCCGCGCCCGAATGCGCATTAGACCAAATTTGTTGTCACTCGGAGGCCCCTTTCCTATCTTTTTTAAGTTTCCCAACAAGTATCGAAAACGTCCGCTGTTGATGCCGTGGACGGCTCCCACCCAACGGCATCAAGATGTGCCAAAATGGTGGTTTAAGAACCACCGGGAAATAGGAGCCGTCCATGAACGAAGTTATCACAATTGGTGTTGATCTTGCGAAGAACGTTTTTCAAATCCAC
>JABJKH010000005.1 GCA_018660465.1 Rhodospirillaceae bacterium | reverse complement strand
GATCAAATGCCAAAGGGCGTCACTAAGGAAGAATCTCAGAAGCTACGGAAGCAAGGTGGGAAGTACTTAAAGAAACTACGAAACTCAGTAGGTTTAACACAAAGGGACCTGGCTAATGCTTCTGGTTTCAAATACTACACGTTCATCAGTCAGATCGAAAATGGTTCAGGTCGGATACCACCTAATCTATATGAGGCTTATGCCAAGGCTGTTAATGTGAATCTGGCAGAGTTCGTGAAGGAAATGCTCAAGTGCTACGATCCGTATACCTATAAAGGCTTGTTTGGACCTGCATCAAAGAAGAAGTCTGCTAAACGCTGATAATCGAAGGAGTTAAAGATGTCTGATAATCGTAAGAAAAGCGACCGCCGAGACAATTCAGATAGGCGGGATGACGATAGAAGGAAAGTAGAAATTGAGGCTGGCGAACTTAACAGACGTACTGGCAATGATAACCGTTCTGAGGGTAATCAGCGGCAATTAGTAAGGCGTAGTGCTTAATTTAGCCTCGTTCCCTCTGGCCGCTCTTCTGAAAGCAACTCCTCAGTCGCCTTCATAATCCGCACCCAAACGTTCTTTCCGTCCAAGTCCCCGGCCTCAAGCATTTCATCAGCCTTCATGGCCGCTTCAATGGGAGCGTCTTCGCCATGCTGCTTAACCAGTTCGTTGGCAGAGCGGTAAATGTCTGTGTCGGACATCATCAATGCACCGTATTTAGAAATATTTCTTGGCTAGGATTAAGGCTCATTTTAAGAGTCACCACGGCCCCTTAGAAGCTGCTCTGCTTAAATGGGACTCAAGGAGTCCATAAGGCCCTGAAAACGGCTTAAATAGGCCCCAGAGGCCATCTGTGCTATAATGTATCCATGAGTGAGAAATTGACTCTATTTATTCAGTTCTGCATCGCCACCGGCATTGGATGCTGGGTGTATTGGATGCTGGTTGGTGGAGGCGCGACCAACCCGAAGGAATTGGTCTTTGGCCCCTTGCTATTCGGAGGCTTAGGACTCTGGATCGTTATGAGAATTTGGGCCTGGATACGATATGGCTGGAATTCCAAAATATCTATGGACCATTAACTCAAGGGTTCCATTCCGCGTCCTGATTTGCTATATATCCGCTGTGTCCTATTAACCGCTCCAGCCTACGCCACTCGGACAATATGTGGTTTAGGTTAGCCATTTGCAGCGCGTCCGACAGCTGTATCGGGGAGGGCGGACCCCGTTAGGACACACTAAACCTCGCTTCTGCGGGGTTTTCTTTATATGGGAAATGGAGCCGGTGACAGGACTTGAACCTGCAACCTTTGCATTACAACAGCACTGCTCTACCAATTGAGCTACACCGGCACAAATAGCCGCCACAAGGGACGGCTAAGTTTACTAGATCGGTGTTCGCTCTTTAAGCATTTGGCTTTCCTTGTTATGACCGGCGCGGGTGTTGTTCTCGGACCCGCCCTTTAAACTCAAGGCCAATCCCCTTGAGACAGTCAACCCTCGGACTAGACGCAGGACGGACCGGCCTAGCCGTCACCCGGTGGACGGACAAACTACTCCACCGCGAGGGCAAAAGTGTTTTAGCACTGCTTGCGATTGATTACACGCGAATGTATTGGGGACAACAGACATGATTCGTCATGATGTCTGCTTTAGGGGGGCTAAGCGGAAGTCATTGGAGGCTCTTAATTTCTTCCGCTGATGACCCTAAGCAGATATTAAGCCAGTCCCGCGTCTCTAATTTTTAGGAAGTCTTGAAATAAGAAAACTTATTTTCCAGGTTTTACTTCTTCCGCCAGAATTTCCCAAGCAGGGTCACAGTTTGCTGTTGCTAGGTCTTGGGCCGTCGTACAAGCAGGTATAGCCTCGGGTAGTTGCCCAACGTCAATTTCCCCAGCGGACTTTTTAAACTCATGGAAAGATAAATTCGTGAGCAACACCACAAGCACCACTGAAAATGATACTCCGGCAACGAGGGTTAGAACACGTCTGCCCATCGCTAGTTTTCCACGGCTGTAAGGTGAAAACTTTATCCCAATTTATTCTAGCACCTTTAACAAAAGGGGCCTTGATCCAAGTCAAATCTCAAAAGAACCGGCAAAAAAATTCATTAGTTAGGGCGTGCTCAGGCGCTAGGTGAAACTTGTGAACACTTTGGGCTCGGGTAAGTAATAGCCTATGATGTCCGCGTATCGTGGGTATAGTGGACATCATTGGATATAGGTGATTAGGTCTGAAAATGACCCAGAGTGGACGTTCGCGTCGGCTGTGTTGAGCCTAACCGAGACTTCATTCTCAATAAGATTTTCACGCGTATGGAACGCGGTATGGCTCTATCTATAAAAACGCTCGTGCGTGTTGCTGACAAAATCAAAAAAGACCACTGAATTTGATCTGGATCAACTCACCGTGCCCCGAATTTGTGCAGAATCTAGCTCAGTTCAAAGTCAATTGGCGCGAATTTGGACCTTATGAGTGTTACGAAAATTGAAAAGTTACTGACCGGAGAAGTTCGGGGGATATTACCGGGTGCGGGTACTCACCTGCCTTTTGCTGTGTCTTGACTGCACCATGAAGCTATTTCTCTTTAAATTAATGGTCTCAGATAGAAGGTTGTTATCATGAATTACCCTCCGGTACCCGAGGTGACGGACATCGCGACTCATTTTTCGGGTGCACTGACGGGGTCAACTCGCAATGATCAACCCTATACCCATTGGCTTCTGTCCGACGTGCTGCCGGAGGATATCTGCACTGGCATTCTAACTTTACCGATCGCGCCACCGATTATTGATGACTGCGGTGGGGTCCGCGATTTGCACAACGACAAGAGATGCTTTTTCACGCCATCGCTACGTGAAAACTTTTCCTCAATCCAAGCCTTTGCCGAAGCGCTCCAGCGCCCCGAAATTGCGCGTCTGTTGGCTAAAACATGTGAAATAGAAGTTGAGGGTAGCTATCTGCGTATGGAATATATCCAAGATACCGATGGTGCGTGGTTGGAACCACATCACGATATTCCCGAGAAATTATTTTCGATGGTCGTATATCTATGCACCGGCCCTGAGGTGAAAAATTGGGGAACTGATATCTACGACGAAGATCGAAAGTGGATCGGGCGAAGCTCTGCCGAATTTGACTCCGCAGTGATTTTTGTTCCTGGCGAAAACACTTGGCACGGGTTTGATAAGCGCCCAATCCATGGGGTTCGGCGATTATTGGAAATTAACTATGTCCGTCCAAGCTGGCGCGACCGCGACCAGCTTACCTTCCCCGATCATCCAATTAAGGTGAATTGATCGTGACAAACATTGCACTGGAGAAGAGGGCCGCAAGCCCAGATGGGAAATCGTTCAATCTCCAGAATTGCGGGCCGCGTCATACCGCCTTTATCGAAGACGGTGTGGTGGCAAAGTGCTTCGAAGGAGTGAACGGCGGGTGGGAGTATTATTTTTCCGTTGAGGCCCCGGACATAAGTGGTCTTGGGTGCCAAATTGACGGGCTTGTTGAGCGTTATTGTGCCGCCTGCGAACGGCTTGGCCTGTCGCCAGAAACAGCGATCTTTCGCCGTGTATTTCTAAGCGATGTGATGAACCAAGTTGGTCGCGTGCGTGAAAGTCCGCTGTTGGCAGAAACCGCAGATAACCCACTTGCTGTTTCAATCGTGCAACAACCTCCTTCGTCAGGAGCAAAAATTGCGTTGTTGGCCTATCATGTTGAAAGCTCGGATCGAATCACAAAGCGCCGGCTGTCGCGAAATCACATCGTTGTCGAAAAGAAAGGGATGCGCCATCTTTGGAGTACGCGGTTGTGTTCCAGCGCAGGAGAGTCGTTTCAACCGGCGGGTGAGCAAACGGAGGAAATTTTTGAAAATCTATCCAACACCCTTTCGGGTGAAGCAGGAACGCTCAATGAAAATTGCGTTCGCACATGGGTTTACGTTAAGGGGATCGACGCCTTTTATCAGGATATGGTAGACAGCCGCCGCACCCTGTTTCAGCGCTACGGTATGAATAAAGATACCCACTTTATCGCCAGCACCGGGATCGAGGGTGCCTGTGCGCATCGTTACGACCTAGTGGCTATGGATGCCTATTCCGTTCTCGGCCTTGCGCCTAAACAAGTTTCCTACCTCAATGATTTCGATAATTTGTGCCCGACGATGGACTACAACGTCACCTTCGAGCGCGGGACACGCGTCGCCTATGATGATCGCACACACAGCTTCATCTCTGGAACAGCCAGCATCGACAACCGTGGTCAGGTGGTTCACCAGGGCAACGTGATGGCTCAACTTGAGCGTACGCTCGCTAATATTGACGGGCTATTGCAGTCGGGATCGTCACGGCTTGCCGATATGATGCACATGACCGTCTATCTCCGTGACCCGACGGACTATGGCATCGTAAACAAGTATCTGAAAAAGAGATTTCCCAATATGCCAATTGTCATCGTACAGGGTGCCGTATGCCGACCAGAATGGCTGATCGAAATTGAATGCATAGCAATTTCGACTAATAACGCACCACATCTTCCCGAATTCTGAGCTTGAATTGGCAACTCAGAAACGCTAAGTCGGCCTGGGCTCGGATAATCGGCCATTCAGCTTTTGATGCAGTGGGCGGCACCCATACAACCGCATTGAAATATGCCAAATGACGGCAACAAATACCCGATAACCAAATGTATATTATATTTCCCTAATTGGCTGTTTATGGCTAGTAGCGGACTCTTTCATTACACCGCAACGACGACTGCTTTCCTAGGCTTAGCTGACCACACTCAGCAACCCAGAGCCGCGTAATGTGACGTTAATTTGGTCCGTAAATTAATTTTTTGGTTCGACCGCTATCGTTTAGTTCAATTAGAATTTTCTCAATGGCTGGGATTAGGCGTCGATGCTTTACATTTAGGTAATGGTAGAGTGTTACGACCTCCATAGGCGGCTTTAAAACCGTGATCCCGCCAATTTCCGATGCCAGCCTGACCGCGTCCGATGTGACCGCTATACCAACATCGATCCTTCCACCCTTCACCATTCGTGCAACCGAAGAAGAATTTTTAACCGGAAACGCCTTCATATTACGAGTTCTAATATCCAACACTCTGTACCCTCGTGGATAACCGATACGATATTTTTTTATTTCCTCCCAAGAACTCAGCCAATGTTTTGATTTCGCATTGACGATTGCGGAAAAGCTGAGTGCGAAAACTGGTTCCTTCACTCGTACAAGGTTTGGATATTCAGTCTCGGCCCCAGCCACTCGAACCAGTTCCGCATCGGACAATCCAGAATTGACCTCTACAAGACTTCGCTTTGCAGGCCGAAAAACAAGTTCAAAATCATGCCCAATCTGCCGATACACTTCTTTCAAGAGACGGGCGATTGCCTCAGCTTCAGGGAATTCCGCAGTTGAGACCCTATATGTCTCGGCCTTGGCGGAAGGGACTGATACCAGACACAAAATCAAGAGGGTATAAGCAAATTGCAATCGGTCACCAATTTTGAAGTAATTCATAATCGAGTAAACTAGCTTTTTATCGGTTGTGAAGGAATTAAATTCAGAGTTGCGTTCTTTAATGAAGATCAAATCGCTAGTCCGACGTACACCTAGTAATGTCTAGTATTGGCTACGAACGGACTCTATCAGCACATAGCCAATATGTCCGCTTTTCTACGGTAAGTATTAAGTCAAAAACGCAAAATCCGAATTTTGAGATTTGATTTCTGCTATTAGGGGGTAGAGCGGACATCGTTTGAGGTAGGTGATTAGGTCTGCTGGTGACCCTACGCGGACTTTCGAGAGGTTCAGTGTTTTAGCATAGGAACCGTTTAATTAAGAAATCTTGGCATCGCGATGCGAATTTCAATCCCTCTTTCTGTCAAAATTAGCACGGATCTTCTGTGGGAGGGTGGGCATAGCCAAACGTCACTCGAACTCCCCCCGGCCAAATCCTGCTCTGACTTGGATGAAGACGCTATTCGAGAAAAAGGCTATCCGTCCCGGTGGCGGAACGCACAACGACGTCACGTCACCGGGTTGGAAGACTTAGAGCTTACTTAATATGCTTGGCGGAAATTTCCTTGAGACGGTTCATGACCTTGGACCCGATCATGTCTTCGCCCAGGGTTTTCCAAACAGGTGCCACAGCTTTTTGCCACTGTTTCTTCTGTGCCGTGGTCAATTTATGGACCTTGGTTCCGGCCTTTCTGATAAAATCAACCGCTGCATTATTTTTTTTCGCAACTTCTTTCCAGTTCCACTTGGTCGCAGCGTCAAGAGCACCTTGTACACCAGCCTTCTCATCCTTTGGCATGCCTTCCCACCACTGTTTGTTAGCGCCAACGATGTAGAAGCTGTAGATGTATTCATTCAAGATGATGTGATCGACAAACTTGTAAATGCTCGACGACTTCCAGGCATTTGGTGTCGGTTCAGCCGCATCGATAACGCCTTGTTGAAGAGCGGTCGGAACTTCGGACCAACTCATGCCAATGACGTTGGCCTTAATAGCTTGGATGGTCTTGATAAAAATTGGTGCCGATTGCACACGAATTTTAATTCCCTTCCATTTGTCCGGAGTCAACGCAGGCTCTCGGCCCTTATGACCAAAACTACGGGCACCGTTCATCCAGACGGCGATGGGAACAATATTTTTTGCGGAAAGGTCAGGCATGAAAATCGTTTGAACAAGCTTGTCCTTCATTGCCTCGTCAATCGCTTCAGGGGAACTCAACAAAAACGGCAGAAGCAACGCACCGATCTTTTTCGCGACCCTGGAATAATGCCCCGCCGTTGGTGAAATGATATGCACCGATCCCAACTGAAGACCTTGAATTTGGGTCTTTTGAGTGAACAGTGTTCCGCTGTGGTGTAACGCAACCTTTGCCTTGCTCCCAAGGCGACTGTTCAATTCCTTTTCCAAAAGTATAAAGGTTTGGCCCTTTAAACTTTTCGCGCTGGTTTCGCTGGATATGATGATATCGGTGGCGGCCAGAACCGGCGCACTGACAAGCATCGCCCCGACAAGGGCAATGCCATAAAGAGAGTTCCTAAAGTTATGCATAATTTCCTCCATTTTATTTTAGCTTTTCGCTGTTGATCCCTGTTAATCGGGATTTATGTGCTGCCTCAGAAATTCATCAGCTGAGGCAAGAATAAGGATACCTGTGGTACATACGTGACCAAAATAAGCGTGAATATTGTTGCGATCATCCAGGGCAATGTTGCACGGAATACCCGCATTACCGAGAGCCCCGAAATCGAGGAGCCGACGAACAGGTTTAAACCTACCGGCGGGGTAATGAGCCCAAGTTCAATATTCACCACTAAAATAATCCCAAAATGCACAGGGTCAATACCCATGGCCTCGGCCGCCGGAAACAGCACCGGGACGAAAATCAGGATCGTCGGCACGCCTTCCAAGAAAAATCCGACCACAACTAATAGAACATTAATGAGAAGCAGGAACGACCAGGGGCTGAGTTCCATGGCTAGGATTGCGTCTGTGATCATCTTGGGAACGCCCAGATTGGTAATGAGAAATCCAAACATGACGGCGTTCGCGGCAATCCAGAAAATCATCCCGGCACGCACCGCCGCGTGGACAAAAGTGCCGGGGATTTCCCTAAGACTAATTTCCCGATAAACAAACATGCCAATAACAAGAGCCAGCATCGTTGCCATAATAGCGGCTTCCGTAGGCGTAAAGATTGCTCCGCCCTTAAAATAAAAATCGTCTATCTCTATCTTTGGAAAGCCGTATATGCCGATAACAATAAAAAATGGGATCATCAGCGCCGGCAGGCTCTGGCGTATCAATTCCCGACGTTCAGGCCATTCGGCTCGTTCCCGCAAAACATAATTTTCTTTTGAAGCCAGAACCCTGGCGACGATCATCATTGCGGCGCCATAGATCAGACCCGGAATAATCCCAGCTATAAATAGGTCTGCAATCGACGTTTCAGTGATAAACCCGTACAGGATGAGGGGGATCGACGGCGGAATTAAGATGCCGATAGATCCGGCGGTGGCGAGCGCGCCGATGGCATACTGTTCAGAATAATTTTCTTTTAAGAGGGCCGGATACATGATGCTGCCGACGGCGGCCACCGTCGCCGGGCTGGATCCGGAAATTGCAGCAAAGAAAATACAAGTCAAAACCGCCGTCATCCCCAAGCCGCCCTTGAAATGCCCGACCAGCGCATTCGCCATTCCGATCAAACGACGGACAAGACCGCCTCGTTCCATGAAAGCCGCCGCAAAAAAGAAAAATGGCACCGCCATCAACGTGAAGTGATTCAGGTTTGAATATACCTTCTGACCAATGACCGGCAGGGGAATGGGGTTGAACATTAAAGCCACAATGATCGTTGATCCGCCAAGGGCTACGGCGATTGGTGCACCGATAAAGACCAAAACGAAAAATATGCCTATGAGAATAAAGATTTCCATTTTATCCCGACGTCAAACGCCGCCCCCTTCGATATTGACGTGTTCAGGGGGGTCGAGCGTGGTCGGGTCTTTTAGCGCCTCCACAATTAGAATGATGTACCTGAGCGAAAATGCGCCCATGGCAAGTGGGACAATGGCATAGTTAATCGCTTCGGGAACGTTCGTTTCCATGCTCGCAATACCCATCTGATGCACGAACTGGGTATAAAGAATACCGCAATAAAAAAAGAAAGAACAAAGGGTAAGCGACGCAAGCATGGAGAGTAGATTACAGGCCCGGATGGCCATCTTGGGTAGCACCACTTCAAATATAGACACTCGGGCGTGGATGCCATCCCGAACGGCGCGTGATCCCGCAATCAACATGGCCCATATGGTCAAGGTCGTGAAAAGGGCTTCCGCCCAATGAAACCCCGTATTGAAAACATACCTCAACACGACCTGCATCACGCCAAGCCCAAGCGCCGTCGTTGCGAACGATGCGATTATGTACAATTCAAATTTGGCGAGATAATTATCAAGGCGACTAAGCAGCTGAAATACACTCCTTAAACAGTCCGGTGCAGCAGAAATGGATCTAGTGAATAAAGATTGTAGGGTCAAATACAGGCTTGTCCAGGCCTCCTGGACGGCTAAGATAATTCACATATTGTGAATTATAGCATGAGATGTATACCGCCAGAGGATATAATATGTTCGCTCCGCCACCAGAAGTAACTGCTGAAGTATTCGCTCGGTTGCCGGATGAACTGGCTGGTGACCCGTCTACTTCCGAGTGGGCCAAGGTCCAGCATGCGGGGAAAAATATCCCGGCTTTTTTCGAAGGCCCGTCATTTGATCGGGACGGAAATCTTTACATTGTTGATATTGCCTACGGTCGAATTCTCCGGGTTACGCCGGATGCTGAGTTTGAGGTGGTCTGTGATTATGACGGCGAACCCAATGGGCTAAAGATTCATAAGGATGGCACGATCTATATCGCCGATCACAAGAACGGAATTATGTGCTTGGATCCAAATACTGGTAAAATAGAACCGTTTTTGGACCGGCCTCACTTGCAAAGATTTATCGGCGTCAACGACCTGCACTTTACGATGAACGGCGATCTCTGGTTCACCGATCAGGGGCAAAGTGGATTACAAAATCCGAATGGTCGGCTTTACCGCCTATGTGCAGAGGATGGACGTCTTGAGGCCGTGCTCGACAATGTTCCGAGCCCCAATGGTCTGGTCCCCAATCGTGATGAATCTCAGATGATGCTGGCCGCCACACGGGGGAATAATGTTTGGCGCGTACGTTTCATGCCGGATAAAAAAACCACGGCTAAGACCGGGGTCTTCATCCAACTTTCCGGCGGCACTGCCGGTCCTGACGGCTTGGCATTGGACGACAAAGGAAATTTGGTCGTTTGCCATATGGGACTTGGAACGGTTTGGCTGTTCAGCGAGATTGGCGAGCCGATTTTGCGCATTAGATCACCGGAAGGCATTATGACCAGCAACTGCGCGTTCGGTGGCCTGGACCGGAAATATCTCTATATCACAGAGTCCCATAACGCCTTAATTTTACGGGTCGAGATGCCCCATCCCGGTGCGCCCATGTTTGCCCATATGTGAGGAAAAATGAAATTACTTATTCTACCCGGAGACGGTATCGGGCCAGAAATCATGGACGCGACGCGTTTGGTTCTGGACGCCGCCCAAGCACGGTTCAACTTTACCCTGGAGATCGTGGAAGACGTGATAGGATTTCCATCGCTTGAGATCCATGGCACAACCATCCGCGATGACGTCGTCGCCACCGCCAAGGCCGTTGATGGCGTGATTTTGGGGCCGGTTTCCCATAATGACTACCCACCGAGCGATGAAGGCGGGATCAATCCCTCTGGTGTTCTCAGGAAACAACTCGATCTTTATGCAAACATCCGTCCGGCCAAATCGCGTAAGGGTGTGCCGACTCCCACCGGTCGTCCCATGGACTTGATCATTGTGCGTGAAAACACGGAAGGCTTCTATGCCGATCGGACAATGGTCGTCGGCAACGGCGAATTCATGCCGACTGATGATCTTGCATTGGCCGTCAGAAAAGTGACAAGGGTCGGCTCCAAACGCATCGCCGAACAGGCTTTCGCGTTGGCCACTCGGCGGCGGAAAAAAGTGACTGCAATTCATAAATCCAACGTTCTGCGGATTTCGGACGGTCTCTATCTCGAAGAAGTCCGAGCCGTTGCCAAAGCTAATCCTTCCACCGAGTATGAAGAAGAATTGGTCGATGCCATGGCAGCCCATTTAATTCGCTCCCCGGAACGCTTTGATGTCGTCGTTGCGACCAACATGTTTGGCGATATTCTTTCCGATGAAGCTTCTGAGCTGTCCGGTGGACTCGGTCTGGCGGCATCGCTTAATGCGGGGGATGACTACGCTGTTGCTCAGGCTCAACACGGATCGGCCCCAGATATTGCAGGACAAGGGGTCGCTAATCCGGTTTCTTTGATCTTATCGGTTGCCATGTTGATGGATTGGGTAGGGGGGCGAAACGGCGATGATCGCCTAAATAAATCGGCCCAAGCCATCGAAGCTGCGGTGAATGCCAGTTTGGAAGACAGTCCCGTGCGGACAAAAGATCTGGGTGGGTCGGGTTTGACCGCAACCTTTGGCTCTGAAACTGCGCGCTTGATTGGAGAAGTTTAGAAATGACCGATGTGCCGAAACTAGCGACGGACTGCCACACCCATCTGTTTGGTCCAGCGGATAAATTTCCCTATGCGGAGAACCGAACCTATACCCCGCAAACGGCCAGTGAAGACGATGCAAATCAGATGTTGGCGCATCTGGGACTGGAACGCATCGTTGTCGTTCATGCCAGCATCTACGGCGACAATAACCGCTTGGTACAAGGACTTAAGAACCTCGGCAACAAAGCGCGTGGTGTAATACTTCTGACAGGGTCCGAAACCACCCAGGACCTTCAAGAACTTGACGCCGCCGGCGTCCGGGGTGTGCGGCTGAATAATATTTCCAGTGCTGCTCTATCGTCTGATGGCGTCGCCGATGCGTTTCGGGATATTGCCAACAAAATTGCCGATCTAGGATGGCATGTTCAGGTGTTCTTACAAGGAGATGATCTTAAGGCGGCGCTTCAACATCTAGGCGATATGCCGGTGCCCATGGTCATTGATCACTTTGGCTTCTTGTCGGCTGATAAACCGGAAAATGCTGAGTTACGGGAGTTGCTGCTGGACCGACTTCGGGCCGGGCTTTGCTGGGTGAAAATGTCGGCGTCTTACCGGCTTGGAGGGGATGGTCGAGACGCCGCCCGCCGTCTCACCGAACTGCTCGTTGACGCCAACCCGGAACGGCTGGTCTGGGGATCTGATTGGCCGCATACACCCGTCAATCGAGACCCTAAATTACGCAAACAAGAACAACCTCCCCGGGAGGTAGACACTAAGCAACTGCTGACAGATTTTATGGAGGCCGTGCCGACGCAGGATTTGCGACACCGCATACTTGTCGACAATCCAGCGAATTTGTATCGATTTTAAAATATTTAGATTAAAGCAAAAAGGGACAGGAAAAATGATAGCAAAAGATCTTGTAGATGTTGAAGTTACCGATGAATTACGCGCAATCATTCACGGGGAGCTCACCCCGGAACTTGATGAAATCACCGATGTTGAGCTTCGTAACTTGGTCGTTGAAGCCTGGGCCGTCGCCATTGCACACTCCAGTTTCAGCGCGATCAGCGACTTGCGGGCTTCCGGCATTTGGAATTCAGACCGCCTAAAAAAGGGCACCCAAGCCGACCACTTGCGCGGCGTGACTGCAGTCGCCATTGGCATGGCCGACGCCATGTTGGCGCAGTTTCCTGAGCTACCCTTCGAGCGCGATATCATGATTGCCGGCT
>JABJKH010000004.1 GCA_018660465.1 Rhodospirillaceae bacterium | reverse complement strand
AATACCGCGCAGATAGAGGGCGAGGGGATACACGGACGTGGACAGCATCTCGGCGGAGGAACTTGTTATCGAGGAGGGCAAGAGCGGTGAACTGACCGCAGCCTTCCAGATTATCCGTGAGACCACCATCAATGATGTTCCCAAGTTCGGACAAAAAACCTGCCGCGAAGTCGCCCGCGTGGTCGCGTGTAGAACTTATGCGCCAGCCTTATTAGAGCTCTGTCACTTGATCGTGGCGGCATCGGCAACGGACCGGATCAGCGGTCGTTACGAAAATTTTTTCTGGGACAGTGGCCCCGCCCGCCCCTCGGCCTTTAAGGGGTATCTAGCTCAATTTGCGGCATTGCCAGAGGGCTTAACGGTTCAAAGTGCCGGTGTTGAGATTGATTATGGCGAAGGCGAATTTGGCATCACCTTCGCGCGCATGCCATTTTTATCGGCGCTGTTGGAATTTCTGGTGACGTCAGTTGGGTATTGCGCGCTTGATGAGGCTGTTGCGCCTCTGTTGGGTCCTATCCCTGCCCAGGAAGATGTTTCAAACGCCGCCAACGGATTATCTCGTGTCGTTTATGACTATTTAAAAGAACACCTGCCGAGTGTCCAAACCCAGCGCAAGAGCCGCAGTCTGCTTACATTTTTAGCCGAACAGGCGAATGGAGAAGTCGGCCCCGGCACCTTAGATGATCAGGTTGTTTTGGATTATTGGCTCAGCCATTCTGCCGATGACGGCAACGGCATCGATGCGAAAACGTATCAGAGCGTCTTTCAGGGTGCCATTAGCCTGCTTCGGGTCCTGCGTTTCGCCGTGGAACGCTATCAAATGAACGGCGCATTGCCGATTGGAACAGATCGGGAAGCCGGTGAGATTGATCCGGCGAAGATAGAAGAAGCTGTGGCGAACATCGACGAAACGCCCAATCCTTTGGATGTTCTAAAACAACCTCCCGTCGACACGATAAAATTCCTAAACGGGCGCGAATTGGATGCGTTGGATGGTGTTATTTTTGGCACAGGAGTGGCGAATGATTTGCCCGTATCGGTGCTTCGCAATGCAGTATTCAGCCGCGCCCAGTTCCGAATTACCAATACCTTGCGCAAAAATCCCCCTGCGGATGAAATGTTGAACTTCATTGAAACTGCACTGGAGTCAGATTACCCCTCCCAGGTCGAGCGTTTCCAATCCTTGGCAGCCCATTTGGAACGGACGGTCTTGGCAAGTTTGTATGCCCTTGTTTACGACAGCCGCATGGAAGCGATCGCTGTTATTCTATCAGTTTCCCCCGATTCAGAATTAGGTGATTTGAAGGGAGCCCTTGATGAGCCTGATTGGGAAGACAGTAACGTTGTATCGCTGCATGCAGAATCGGCAGCGAGTCGATTCATGAAAATGCTACGGCAGGGAGAGGGTCTGAGCCCAGACCTAAAAGATCTCATGTCCAAAGCAAAAAAAGCCCATAAAGCTAACTCGCGCCAAGGGTTTCAGGATCACGATTTGCGGTCGGAAGAAACGGTTGATGCGTTCGTAATTGCAGTTGATGCCTTGTTGGTTGCGGAAAAAGAGCTCAAATCCTTTCTTAACCATACTGTGGCAAATGTTGATTGGTCCCGGCAGTTCACAAACGATGAAATTATTTTTAAGGACCAGTACAGACTTCTGTATGGAGTAGGGCATGATTGAACAACCCTTAAAGCTTGGAAAACAAGAATTAGAATTCCTCAATGGCGTCGCCGATGGTTTGGCGGAAACCGATGCACTGACATCTGGTGGAGGCTCTGGCGGCAAGATCGCCTTTGCCGAGCTATACGCCTATGCAACCGATCCAAATTTTTCGCCTGCTCCCGATTTGCTTAAAGCGCTCGACGATGATGCGCAATTAAGCGCCGATTTTCAGCGACTGCTTGCCAACACATCAATGTTATATATGCCGCAGGTCGCAGCTGCCAGTTCAGGTGAACGGCAGTATCGGGAAGCCGATGGCTGCCGAATCACGTTTAAGGAATCCCGCGCAGACCCAAACCAGATGTTTGTCATCTTCGAATTGGTCGATAAGCAGGCGACCCCGCCATCGATCATGTTTATCTGTCATACTGACAACAGCTGCCGCAGGGTGGTTCTATCGGAGGCGATTGAAGGACGAATTCAGTTGCTGGTCGATAAAGACTCTCATATCGTTCGAGGTCTTAGTGAAGTTTCGACCGAGGTATATCTCAGGTGACGCCAACCCGCGTTTTAATTGCTACAACCCAGGGGCCGGTAGAGGTCCAACGCATTACCGAGGAAGACCCGGAAGTAAATTCCGTCGTCTGCTTGGGTGGCAAGGCAGTCGCGTTGCCGATCAGTTCGGCCTACGACTCTTTTGTCCGGGACCCAACCGGCGTTATTCAAAAAAATTTCGGACATTCCGCCTATCGAGTCGATGTGGCGGCGCCGGTGGATGATGGCTTCAGTTGGCAACTGGGCGTATTCGCTGCCCATGCATTTGCGCAAGACGGGAACTTGGTGTCTGGCGGGAGCGAGCCGGGGCGAACAATTTTTACTACCGGCGAGGTTGATCGAGATTTAAACATCCTGCCGGTTGATCACGTTCCAGAAAAACTCGAGAAACTAGCCCTGGCCTTGTCAGAGGGACAGGTGGAGCACGCGGGCCTAAATCTCTACCTCCCGGCAGAAAATGCGGCTCAAATTGAGGAGTCGTGGCTGCAAGAAATTGGACTGGGACCTGACGTTTGTCGAATGGTATCTGTCGCCCGTGTCGCAGACTTGCTTGAAGACTTGGGCGTGGAAGAACCCTCTGGTTCAAGTGCACCCCGTGGCAGCCGAGACATTGCGGAGATCCCAGCGCCACCTCCTTCAAGTGCACCTGTGCGGGTGGTGAAGTGGGGCCTGGGCATCGCCATCGGCACGGCACTTCTTGCTGCGGGGTCGCTGGTCTGGTTCGAACAAGCTTTTGCCGGATGGATGGACCTAGTTGGCACCGGGAAGTATCAGCAACTGGAAACTGCGCTTAAGAAAGAAGGGCCCGGGACGCTAAAGGTGCGTTTATTCCATCGCTATCTTCAGTGGTCACGATCTGATGCGGTGAAAATCGTCGTTCTGGAAAAACGTCCGCCGCAAGGTCAATCTTGTGCGGCGGTCCGGTTTGGCAATGTAAAGTCCGAACTCCTCCCCGCAAAACAAAATTCCAACTTAATGTTTGAGCCAAGTTCGATGCGAGATTTATGCGGCTTGGAGATTCGCGCGACGGCGGAGAGTGGCGATGTTTTTCTATGGGGGCGTTATGAGCGGTGGGGCGATGACAGACCCACTGAGAACGAAATGCCTGTACGCTCTTTGCCTGCTGGTCCCCGGTCCGGGGCTCTTCGTTGGTCGGTCGATATCCCGCCGCGTGCTCAACCAAGTGCGGTGATAAGGATCGTTGTTATTGCCGCTGCATCACCAGTTGATGGGACGAAGGATTGGATGGCTGATCAGTTAGCCAAGGCGCGCAATGACGGGGCCTTGGACCAGATGGCGCGACGCCTGGAACGGTTGGGTATTACGCTCTTAACCATCCGCCATAAGATTTTGCGATAAATTAGTTTTTGCCCAAGTTTACGATCGTTACGCGACGGTTCATCGCCCGTCCGGCATCCGAATGATTGCTAGCGATCGGGGCCTTTTCTCCCAACCCATTAATTTCCGAACGACGAACATCAATGCCAAAACGCTTGGTCAGCATGTGCTGAACAGCGGCCGCCCGGCGTTGCGACAAGGTTAAGTTATATTGATCCGATCCAGAACTATCGGTGTGGCCTTCGATTAAGATACGCGCATTTTGAAGTTTAGCTGAATTCAGAGCCTTGGCGATTTCGCTAATTTGGGAGAGAGATTCTTTTTTAATCCCATCAGAATTGAAATCGAATAAAATTTGAAGGTCGATGGAAGGTTCTGTCCGAACCGCAAGACCCAGTCCCCGAAAGCGAGGTTTCTTAGGCTTAGTGGTGAGTGATCGCGTGATTGCTCTGGCCGTAACAATATCTTGTTTGGACGGAGGTGCTGGTTCATTTATTTGGGCTTGTTCCGGGGGCAAATGGGAACGCGCGGTTTGTAGACGTCGTTGGTAGTCAGCCTCGTAAGGCGCAAGTCCCGAGGGGTCCCCTTTTAATTTATCGTCCTTCAACTTGGTCAGAAAAGTCTGATAAGCCTCGGCTGCCCCGCTAAAATTCTTTTTCATCATCAAAATGTCACCCAGGCCCGCATAGGGGGCGGGCCCACTTGGCTCTGCGGTAATGGCGCGTTGGTAAAGCGCCAGCGCTTCGGCAAGACGACCTTGGGATTCTCGAATAACGGCTAGGTTATTCAAAGCCCCGGCATGGCTCGGACATTCTGAAATTGCTTTTTCCAGGAGGCGCTCTGCCTGCGGGGGGCGCACTTGCGCTGCTTTATAGTGAGAATCCGCCTGGCTGCAATTCGCTGCGTACGTGGATGCCGAGAAACTCGATCCCAGGAATGTTAATCCCAGGCCAACCAATCCAATTAAAGCCGCTGTTCGTCCACATTGTCTCAACATAACGGATAGACCTTTAGGTGCAGTCACTTATGAAGCTATGAAATTTTTAGCCGAATTTTTTATGAAAAGGTAATTTATTTTAGCAGATTTCTAGAAAAAACCCGCCCCGCCCTTTCATAGCTCCCTGCAGAAGCCATTAGAGGAGCATTATTATGCCAAAACCCAATCGTGCTATTAAGCCAAGCAGAACCGCCGGCGTTCTTGCCGTGGTCGCGTGCTCAGTGATCGTCTCGGCCTGTATTCCAGCGACCACCGCGGGCACCGAAGGCATTGGATTCCGTCAAGCTCGGTTCCAAGAACTCTCTGCCATGAAGTCATATCGGACCTGCGTTGATGATGCCATGGAGCGATCAACTCAAGCCCGTCAAAAAAGTCATCCGAGCGGCTATCTTGCTGCCGCCAGACTCTTGGAAAAATGCGAAGCAGGGCTAGGTCCTGAAGCCAAAACAATCGCGACCGAGGAACGCATGCGCGCCTATGCACTCGGAATTATCAATTATCTAAAAGCCGGCGACACGGCCACCGCCCGGAAGAACCTTGATATCTTCAGAAAGACTTTTGGCGAATACGACCTCGGCTTGCCCGGTGGTGGTTCTTTCGTCGATACGGTCGAAGTTCTGACCGGCGGAAAATCTGATGATCATCCTTTCGAATCAGCCATGTTGGATGTGAACGAAGACCTGCGCCGTGAAGTTCAGCGCATCCGCTTCTGGAAACGCAACTAGATAAAACACACGAGGAGATGGAACATGACCACGTTAAAAAGCAACAACTCGCAATGGCGCCTGCTTGGTTTTGCAGCAGTGCTTTTGGCGACGGCAGCGGTTATGCCGGTTGCACCTACCTATGCCGCGACGGGTGCGGAGCAACCCACATGGCGACCAGCTGTCAGTGAAAAACTGGTCAAGCTGCCGAACACTTATTTGAAGAAAGCCCTGGATCGAGATTTTTCGGATTCCCCCTTGGCCGGAGCGATTCGGTCGATGGACTCCGAAATAAAATTAAAGATGCAGACGTTGGCCGATTTACAGTCGGCAACTGACCAGGCGGAAGGCGAAGTGCTAACCGAACTGCGTCATCAATTTCTGGCCCAAAAACAAGAATACCTGGACCTGATGAAAAACCGGCAAAACCTGCGCACGAAGCATTTTAAGACGCGCATCAAAGTCTATCAGAGATTATTGAAAAAAATGTCTCGGGAGCATTCCGGCCAATCATCAGACAAGGCGAAACTGGTCGAGCGCCAGACGGAGGCCCGCACCCGCTTTGAGCAATCCGCCGAAGCCATCGATATGAAGATGTTTGCATCCACCATCGCGCCAGAATCACGGTATTCAAAGGAATACGCGAAAAACCTGTCAGCAGCTAATGCTTTGCTCCAGGCCATTAGCAGTCATCCTATGAGCGCCCAACAATCGAGTGCCGGTCCCTCTGTTAGTAAGCCTGATTACGTCCGCGAACTTCTCGCCAGTACTGAGGCCGAGTTGTCACTGATAAATCAAGAGGGCGAAATCGTTGGGTATATGGCGAAACTTGTTGCCCTGGATGCCATGGCCTTAGCCGAACAAATTGCCGAAAACGATCCCGACTTGATCGAGCCTGATAAGCCGGTCGGTGTGTCGTCTGCGGTCGACTTGTTCATTCACTAGAATAGGAGTTAAGAAAATGAAAAATAACCTGTCACTTTTAATTATGGCCGGACTAATTGGCCTCGGTGCAACTGCCTCTCCAGCAGCTGCGGGAAGCGTTGAAAATTTAGAACGCGAACGGGCGATCATGTTGGAGACGATGCTCAAGTCTGATCTCACGCCGCAAGAGCGCCACGAAAAGGTGCGTGTCTCCAAACGTCGGTTGATCGATCTGGAGCGCATCGTTCTGCGTGATAAATCCATTACCGGACGTAATTCACCCGCAGTGAAACGAGCGTTCGCGAATTATGATCTGACGTTTTTAGCGCATGCTTCAACAGAGAAAAACCTTCTCGTGACGGATCACTGGCTGGAACAGTTGGGGCTAACGTCCCAAAACATCATGGCCTCAGCACGCCGGAGACGTTGAGATGCGCGCGCTCCTGAATGCCACCGGTGTTGGATCAAAGGCGCTGAGCTACGTTCTTGGCACGGCAGCCATTGGCCTCGCCATAACGGTGATGAGTACGTCCATGGATGTTGCCGGGGTCATTGACTGGACGACCCGAATTTTTGGCAGTTTGTTCTTGGTCATGCTGGTGGGGCTTGTCTATGTGGCTGCGTTGAGCTGGGTCAAAATTAGCACCAACCGTGCCTCGGACCCAGGTGTTCAAACCTGGTTTGAGGCGGGAATTCAGGCGGCGAATGGAGTCGCAACGGTGGCGCTGACCTACACACTATTGGGAATTAGTTTAGGTATCGGGGGGCTGGCCGATCAAACTTTATCGCCGGCCACCATCCAAGAAGTTATCCGCGGCCTTACCGAACATTTTTCCATGGCATTCATGACGACAGTTGTGGGTTTGCCCATTTCGGCGCTGCTGCGCGCGGGACTGCTGGTGAGCTATAGCCGAGCGCAGGAGAGGGAGACCGCATCTTTCCAAATGATAGAAGGAGAAAGCTCATGAGATTTGTACTGTTTAATTTTGTTGTTGCGGCCGCGTTGATCTATCTGGTAACCGGCGGTTCGCCGGAAACGCTTACCGCGATTGGCGTACCGGAAACAGTCGTCGATGCCATTGAAGAAGTTAAGGGAAAGACGCTGAATACAAAGAAAGAACCTGTTAAAAATTTAAATGAAATTGCGGTGGTTCATGATCAGATTGATCCAAAACTGCAATCTGAACCAGAGCCGTTTGTGGCTCCGATTAAAAAACCACTGACGTTTAAGACCCCAGAAACTACGTTGCCGCCCCTGGCGGAGCCAAGATGGGTGTCTGAGAGCAAATCACAGAAGCCTGATGAGACTCTCATGGCAACCAAGCCCGGGATCAAACCCAGGACTACGTCCAGAATTGCGCCAAAAGAAAAACTGGCGCCTGAAATCAAACGCCGTCGGGCTGAGATCTTTGGGATTACGGCCAAGCCAGCAGAAAAGGCTGCTCCCAAACCTAAGAAAACATATGCGGTTAAGGCGGGTGAAAAAATGATGTCTCCAAGCCAGCGTCGTCGGGAACTTCGTGCCTTGGTCGAAGACATGGAACTGTTGTATCTGGACAAGGCAGGAGGCTGAGGCAATGCGGCGGTTTGGTCCCGGTTTGTCGATCCTAGTAAGTGGGCTCTTGGGCGCCTTCTTGCTGGCATGGATATGGCCGTCGGAAACAAACCGCCTGTCGCCTAAGGTGCCTAAAGTTAAGGCCATGGAAAAAGTAAAATCTTTGACGAAACCTGATGAGTCGACCCAAAAACCCAAGATGCTTTCCGTGACTCCCGTCTATTTACCGCCACCGCCGCCAGAGCCTGAAGTGATTAGAGAGCCAGAAGTAATTAAAGAGAAAAAGCCTGAAATAGAGCCGGTTCAAATAGCCGCCCTGAAACCAGCGAAAAAGGCTCCTGAACAAGCAGCACCAGAGAAACCAATCGCCGAAATTAAACCCATTAAGCCACAGCCGAAACCTGTGTACTTGGAACCAAAAGAAACCGAATTCACACCGCTGAAGCCCATCGTAAAGAAGAAGGCTCCGCCATTGGTCGAAAAGACTATTAGAGAGCCCATCAAAGCTCCTCTTAAACCGATCAAGATTAAGCCTGTCAAAAAGAGCAAGCCAAAACCTCTGCCCGAAAAACGTCCAAAGTCCCCAGCCGTTGTGGACGGCACCGATCCTACAATGGTGCGTTCCGGTCGGGTGATGCTGAAGTTGCTAGAACACGGCAGTGGCCCGAAGATAGAGATCATTTGGCCCGCTCAATCGCGGGATCGGGAAGCTTTGTTTCGGACCTTCACCCGTTGTTACGGAATGATTGTCGCAGTGATGGATGCCAAGGGTGGGTTGTTCATTGCTGATGGTGCACCCAGGCGGCCTTGGAAAATAAATCTAGACCGCTATAGCGGGTTTGTTCGTCAATCTGCCGGTCGAGACACAGGTGCACAGCACCAGGCCGTTCGGCAAATT
This sequence comes from Rhodospirillaceae bacterium, assembly GCA_018660465.1. Taxonomy (NCBI): domain Bacteria; kingdom Pseudomonadati; phylum Pseudomonadota; class Alphaproteobacteria; order Rhodospirillales; family Rhodospirillaceae; species Rhodospirillaceae bacterium. Next base: position 50,902 of record JABJKH010000004.1, on the reverse strand, counting down.
CGGGCGCGTCATCGGTCCATGGCAGGAGGCCCCGCCATTCGTGTTTTCCCCCGCACTATGGACGCTGTGTTGCTAGGCGGCTTGAAGAAGTTAGTAGGTGCCGGCTATGCGAAGTCTGGCACCATCAAGGCCGATTATCGGTTGCGAGGAAACCAAGTCATTGTCGAACGGGTTCGAATTGATGGAACCCAAATTTCAGGGCGTATTGATTTATCCGGATCGCTACGCCCCAGTTGTTCAATTTAGAAAAGGAATTATCCCATGACCCTCAAAAAACTTATCGGTGCGGGACTAGGCTTGGCCCTTACTGCCAGCATATTTCACGGCCCGGCCCATGCGACGTCCGAAGCCCTCGTGGCGCTGTATGATGGCGGCAGTGGTTGGGGTCGTACAGGCCACCTTCAAGATTTATTGGAGAAGGAATATGGGTTTAACAAGGCCCGTGTTCTGATGAGCGCAACGCCGGAGGAAGTTCCGGCGATAGTTCACGAATTCTTATCCAAGCCGGGATCGCCCGGAGACAAGCGTTTTGTCTGGATCAGCGGCCCTGGTGCTCAGAACGAAAATACACCGTGCCCTGGCGAAGATGATCGCCACGTGCGTCCGCGCGTCGATACATTGGTTCTCGCCCCTGCTTGTTATTTGGATATGGTGGGGCTGCCGTTCGGTGCAAAGCATGTTGCCGTTGGAAGGTCTGATGATGGCGGGACTCAACGGTCTCGCCGTGGCAAGCGTGGCCCCGCCGTGGCCTTGCTCGCGTTGCCGTCAGATGAACCTAAATTTATTGAAAGCGCGGATAAGCTGGTTCTAAAAATTCTACAGCCAGGCACGTTTGATGATCTTCATCCATACCGACTTCTAGACGGCCTTCGAAATGGCTTCCGAGAAAACGGCAGCGACTACACACCAACCCTGGATATCGCCTCCTGGCGCAAAACATTTATCGTTTCCAAGCGGCAGAGGACGGGACCCGATATCCACCCGTCCCGTCGGCACTTGGGCTCAGCCCAGCCGGTCCGCCCTCTGGTGAGTGTGCTCAAACTTTACGGCGCGCCAAAAGACAATGCAGGGCCGGCATTTCGAATTTCCGGTGATCGTTCTGTGCGTATGTTCCGGTCTGACAGCAGCGGTCAGATGGCATTCGTTCGGGTGAGTGGCGGTTATTACGGTTGGGTCAATGCAAATGACTTGGGCAAATGATTTGGTCAAATGATTTAGAGTAAAGGGACCTGATCATGCGTTTTGTTTTAATGGCTGTTTTGTTTCTGTCTGTCGGCGCTTGCACCGAAGTTCACTATGTCGAGGAACCGTTGGTGACAGGCCAACCGGCACCCGCACCCAAGGTTGCAGATGCGGACGATGAACTGGATGAAGACGCCGAAGGCGTTGAGGGCATTGCAGACGAGGGTGGTCAAGAAGCCAGTGGCCTGTTTAGCCGAACGGTTAATTATAAATTGGCCGACGCCTTCTACCAAAATCCGCCCCGCTGTGTGATGGTCGCGCCGATTATGGGGAAAGGTATGACCGAAGCTGCAACCCTTATGATCGAAGCTGCCATAAGCCGTCACGCGTCGCAGCGGGTGGACCGGGTGATTGAGGCCCATAGGGCCTACCGAAAGCTGCGTGCGATGGCGCTGGATATAAAAAATCAGAAGCATCTTCGTCGTCTGGCAAGATCGTTCAATTGCGACGCGATCATGACGCCAGAGACGAAGGGGGCCCAGGGAGCTTACGCCGTTGTCTTTGCCCAGGTCAGTTTCGGCCTAAAACTTACCCTGACGCGGGCGAGCGATGGAGAGGTCATGTGGCGCGGCGCCCATCAGGCGAGCCGATCTGGGGGCGGCGTGCCCTTAGGATTGCTCGGCATTCCAATTATTGCCCTGAAGGCGGGACGATTTTCCAGCGATACCGATGTACTGCCGTCCATGGTCGACGACGTCACCCGTCGGATATTCGCTAGTTTACCTAATATGAGGATTGTAAGATAATATATTAGAGAATAAAAAAATACACTATAAGTAAAACAACAATGCAACGAATTTCTATGTGCTCAACGCACTGGACGGATTAATTGGGGGAATGTCACAAATGAACTGGGTTGCAAAATTTTCAATTCTTATTTTCACCACGGTAATTTTAAATGCGGGGCCCAATAGTGCTTTGGCTCAATCAGCAAACGATCTCCGTCAAGACACCGTTGCAGCAAATAAAATGGCCGCGCAAGCGAAGAAATATGGCGTCGTTCGACTTATTGTCACGACCAAGGCACCGCCATCGGTTCGGTCGATGACGCCAGATAACCAAGATAATTTGGTGAATTTAGTGGCTAAATCACAAAGTCAGGCGCTACAGACGGCGGGCGCTGGAAGCGTTGATTCAAATTCAGTGGTTAAGTTCAAATACACTGCAGCAATGGCCCTGACGGCTACTCCCGATCAGTTTTCAAGAATAATGGCGGATCCTGCGTTCACAGGGGTCTACGAAGATACTCTATTGTTCCCGAGCCTTGCAGATTCTGTCCCTTTAGTCGGCGGGCCAGTGGCTTGGGAATCTGAAGGTACTGGTGACGGCCAAGTCGTCGCTGTTCTGGATACGGGAGTTGATTCGCAACATCAATTTCTCAAGGATAAAATTGTCGACGAAGCATGCTTCGGAACCTACATGAATCACCCCTTAATGCGGGTGCGCCCAGCCTGCCCGAATGGTAAAAAAATGTTGGTAGGACCTGAAACAGGCAAGCCTTGCGTCGGTATATCTTCATGTTCTCATGGCACGCACGTGGCCGGTATTGTTGCTGGCAAAGGCCGCAAGTTCTCAGGCGTTGCTCCCGAAGCAAAAATAATTGCGGTGCAAGTGTTCTCTTTAATGAAAAGCCCTTTTTGTGTTTTCAGGACACTAAAACTTAAATGTGTCTTGGCTTTTTCATCGGATACTATACGAGCCCTCGAATGGGTTTATGAGCAACGTCGATTCTATAAAATTGCGGCTGTTAATTTAAGTTTGGGAGGCGGACATTTTGAAGAACCATGCGATGATAAAAGGCCTGCATTCAGCGCGATGGCACACCTTTTGAATCGGGTCGGTATAGCCGTCGTGGTGGCAAGTGGAAATGGCGCCAAGTCAACCGGCCTTTCTGCGCCTGCATGTGTAACCGAGGCCATTAGCGTTGGCGCCAGCACATTCGATGACGAGATCGCCAAATTTTCCAACAGCGCCTCCTTTCTGGACCTATTAGCCCCGGGAATAAATTCTCATACGGCTTCGGTTCGCGGGATTCAATCTGCAATCCCAGGAGGGTATTTTGAGCGCAATGCAGGAACATCCATGGCGGCTCCTCATGTCGCGGGTGCCTTTGCCGCCCTGCGATCAATAAATCCGTCGGCAAGCGTTGAACAAATACTGACCGTGTTGAAGGATACCGGGAAAATGATTACCGATTCTCGGAACAACGTTGTGACCCCGCGAATTCAGGTTGATAATGCGGTATCATCCTTAGAAGACAACGATGGGACGAAAGCTCAACGAATCTCATCCCGCAAGGTGAAAAAACCTGTTGCGAGGGCTGTGGTCCCAACGCCTCGGCAACCGGCACAACCGACAAAGAAGCCAATGCCGAAAAAAGGTGTGGAGAGTATTGGCGGTATTAAAATTTATGATAATCGTTGAAAGGTGAAATGAGAACAAACGCGCCCCTTACTTTTTTGTGCGCTACGGTCACGGCAGCATTTCTGTTTGCTGCGACCTCTGCATCTGCGGCTGTATTGATCGATATTAAGTCAGATGACAGTGCCGCTCAGGTCTTAGTTAAACAGACAATTTGTGAGGGTGCCGTTGCCTTGATCGTCGGCATACGTGCGGCGGATCAGCTCGATAGTGTGCTTGCTCGCTTGCCGGACAAGGTGGCAAAATCTGCCACAAAATTGGCACATACACGGCTCATGATCCTTCACGCTGACACAAAAACCGTCAAGCTATTGATGACTGATCAAGATGTCCTTACCGTGCATCAAAACCCAGACCCTAAACGTGCCAAAGAACAAGTTGCGAAGGCCAAGAGAATGAAAGAGTTGAAAGCAACTGTAGACCATATGCCCGTCCCGGTGATTGTGGCACTGGCGTTATCGGAAGATGCCCCCCCTGCTGACATTTCCAAAACCAGGAAGGCTCTGCTGGAGTCTCTTTCAGGCTTGGGCGTAAAGCATGTTAAAGCGTTTAAGTATATTCCCCACGTCGGCATGGTCGTCGGCAAACCTGCCCTGCAAGCATTGGCGGCATCACATTTGGTTTGCGGCGTTCACTTAGATCAACAGGCAAGACCCTTATGAATTTGGCACTTCGGCATGCTTTGGTTGTGGTCGTTTCTGTTGTTGTGATGACGGCTTTGGAACCCGCGTCCGGGTGGGCAGCGGAAAAGGAAGTTGTCAGCAAAGACCTCAGGCCAGAACAGGCAAAAAATATTCGCCAAGTGTCGCGGTCCCTGGCTCGAGAACTCTTGGAGGGTCTCAACGTTCGTCCGGTCGAAAAAAAGGGCTGGGACAAGTTCGTTGAAAAATCCCTTTGGACAATCAAAAAATTGTCCGATAAGAAAAATCCCCCACCTATAAAATCCGATCACAGAAAAGTTGCGGTATGGCCGTTCTGGAAGGACGAATTGCGGATCTCCAAGGATTTCGCGCGGGCGGTCAGTGAATCTGTTTTGGCAGAACTCGTCCGCGGCACCATTCCGTATAATCGGTTTATTGCGCGCGATGAGCTGACCAAGCTCACCCAGGATATTGACGATTTTAATTCTCTCAGGAATTCGGCAGAAAAGATCAACAAGCTGATGCGGAATGCGGGAGCCGATGCTATTATCACCGCTCAAATCCGCCCGGTGAATTCCAAAAACCTGGGGATCGCTTACAAAGCAGTTGAAGTCGGGACCGGCGTGATTCTGGCTCAGACACGTTTCCATGCACTGGTCTATGATTTTGATGTGGATAAGACGCTGACAATCGATGACGCGATAAAGGCGAGCGCCGCATATTTTGCCAAAGCTCTCGGCAGCATCCAGACCGTCCGTCCCCAGGGCATGCATTACCAGGACACCGGCGTGCAGACGACGTTTGGACGTTGGTTCGCAAAACGGTTTACAGGGGAGCTAAATCGCACGGCAGGTGGCAAAGGAAATTCTATTGAGATCGCCGATGCCATACTCAAGGAGTCAGAAATCCGCCGCCGGGGATTGGGTTTATCCGAACGCACAGCAAACTCCATCATGACCGAAAAGCCAACGGGCGATTACGTTTTTGGCGGTGAATATTGGGACTTGGGGAAGACCATCGATCTGCAAATTTCGATGACGGGGGGCGACGGCACGCGGAAGTCCTGGCAAGGCAACGTGCGGCGAAAATCTGTGCCCAAGGAATTAACTCTCAAGCCCAAGAAAGATTTTACAGTCGCGCGTAAAAACGATGGGGTTGGTCCTATAGCGCTCAGCCTTTCCAGTTCGCGAGGAAAAAACCCTGTGTTTCGTTTGGGCCAAAAAATGGTGTTGTATATTGAGACCAGTCGCGACAGCTATCTTTATTGTTTTTATCGCCAAGCCAATGGCAAGGTGATGAAAATTTTTCCCAACCGTCATCATAAAAGTGCCCGGATCGTCGGCTCATCACTTCGCAGCATTCCTGATAAATCGATGAAGTTCGATTGGGTGATCGAACCGCCCTTGGGGGCTGAATTGGTGAAGTGCTATGCCTTTGACCGTAACGTGTCAGCAGACCTCCCTAAGGCGATCAGAGACGTTGACTTCCAAACGCTCCCCTACCGTTCTCTGGACGGCATCACCCGCGCCCTCCGCCAAATCAAAAACGCCGCCATCGCCGAGAATTCGATGGTGGTGAATGTTGAGAAGTAGCATTAATACCGATATTTCCGATCACGCCGGTATTTACGGCGACCGCGGTTTGTTTGAATTTGGCGGATGTTGAATTCGTCGCCGTCGAAGTTTACTCGGGCGCTGATGTCGAGTTCGTCCAGCATGCGACGAAGGTTGCGCACGAGGCGGTTTCGTCTAATGCTGGAACGATAGTTGAATTCAACATGTCGGCTGAACGAAGTGGTCACACGGTGCGAATTATAGCCGCGGAAAATAACCAGATAGTCTTCGATGTCACGAATCTGGCGGTTGGAGAAATTATCAAATTCGAGGGCGTAGTCGACCATCAGGCCGTCATCGTCCCGATCGCGGTTCCGCCACCGGGAACGCCGGGAGGAATCGATCCTAGACCCTAGGCGATCCGCCAATTCCCGACCTACTTCGCCTGCGAGTTGCTTGGCGAGCCTGCTGGCGGCTTCTATTTCACAACTGCCGGTACAATTGGGTCGGATGTTTGCGGTTTTGGAAACTTCGAAGTTTCCTTGATGCCCGCCACCATGGACATCCAACAAGCGGCTTGCGATCCGCATGTGGAGCTTGCTCGTGTAGGCGCGCCGGGTGATGTCGGTATAGATGGTGAACAGGGCTGCGGTATCGATAGGTGGGTTCCTGACGCCCCGTGCCAAGTCAATTAGATCGGCGCTGGAGCGGCGGGAATGTCCGGGTGACCTTGAAGTCACAGCTGTTTCATCAAAAACGTGGAAGCCTAAGCTGCTTAATTCATCAGCGATTTCGTTTAGGGCTCGGGAATGGACGCGGCTGGACCGGGAAACGCTCCCCGAGTTCTGATCTTCGCCCATGACCAGCACAGTATGAGATCCATAGTTTCCTTGACCGGCGCAAGCCGACAAACCAAACAAAGCCAACAGGACGAATGCAAAACGTCTCATCGTACGTGTCCTCTATCAGAATAAATTAAAGAAACGCTAGGTTCCCAGTCTTGTACAGGGCTGGGAACCTAGCAGGTCAATTACCACTTGAAGCCACTGCCGCGACGGTCGCGGTCACCTTGTCGGCGGATATTTTTATTCCTCAGAGAAAACTTATTTCCCTGAAACTGAATCGTGTAATCCAAGTCTAGGACCTCCATCATCTTTTCCAAGTTACGCCGCAACTTAGACGTCCGGATGGTGGATTCGTACCAGAACTCGACATACTTGGTCATCGACGTTGTCGGACGGTGATCAATGTAGCCGGAGAAGATGGTCAGGTATTCTTCGATTTCACGGATGTCGCGGCGGTCAAAGCCATCAAACGTCAATGAATAACCTTTTTCCAAATTGGAATCCCGGCGACCACTTCCACCATAACGGCGTCCGCCGTCGGTCAGGTGTTCCAGCCGTTCAGCAAGCACAGAGCTCATGCCGGTGGCGATGCGTCGGGCATCCCGACCCACGGCTTCCAGCAGGCAATCGCGACGCACACCCTTGTCATCAGGGAAGCAACGGTTTGGCAGCGACCAGCGATCCGGAAGTTCTTCTTCCCAGTTGCCAAGTCGGCGGCCGTCATGAACGCTCAACAAGCGTCCAACAATGCGGAGGTGTAGGTCGTTGGAATATTTCTTGCGATCAACGTTGGCATAAACCGTGAAGAACACGACGACGTCGATAGGCGGTTTGCGAATGCTTTTTGCAATATCGATCAATTCGGCATCGGTGCGCCGGGTGCGGCCCTGCTTGTGGGTGTCAATGGTTACGGCCGTTTCGTCATAAACGCGATAGCGCCGTTGGTCGAGTTGCGTGACCACTGCGTTGAGAATGCGTGTGGAAATGCGGCTGTTACGCGCGACACCGTCGGCGTCTGCATCTTCAGCCATGATCAAAATATTTGGATCATCGGCGGCCATGACGGTTGTAGGCGTAACGGCCAATCCCAAGTACATAAAAGCGGCGCTGGCAATTAAAATTAAACGTGACATAGGTCCCCTCCTCTAAATCAAATTTCTGGCGAAATACAAATTTATCATTCGTATCCCAAATTCCAGTGTCTGACCCTGCTATGAACGGATTAGAGGCTTTTTTCTGTGTTTTGGTCTATATGCCTATGACCAAAAGAAAAATTTGCTCTAAATCGGTCCTTTCCCGGTTCTAAAGTCGAGTTTATCGCCATAATTATTAAGTTAACCACTAACGATATTAAATTTCCAAAATAAAATAGGAAAAATCGCCCCTATCCTTCCTTAATACTGGGATATAGTGGAGAAGCGATGGGTGTCGTACGGTAGGTGCTATTAGATATACCGAATGCGGCAAAATTTTGGAAGAGGCAGCAGAAGATGAAAATATTGCTCCGGGTTGGTTTGGTGTTTGTGGTGTCGGTTTGGCTCTCGTCTACGTTTGTACGACCTACAGTGGCCGAACCGTTGGATGCAGATGCGATCATTAAAAGCCTCGCGCCGATTAAATATTTGCCGCGACATGGTGGCCAGCCGAAACGTGCCGTTGATCTAGAGGTCCAATTTAAGGTCAATTCAGCAAAACTAACGGCGCGGGCGCGGCGTCAATTGGATGCCCTGGGGCAAGCACTTCAGGGTAGAAGGCTGAAATCGTCCTCTTTCGAAATCGTCGGACATACGGATGCCTCCGGAAAGGCGAGCTACAATCTAACCCTATCCCAGCGTCGAGCCACTGCAGTGGTCGCGTATTTAAAAAAACAGCATGGCATTAAGACGGCTCGCTTGAAAGCAGAGGGCAAGGGCGAAAGTCATCTTAAAGACCCGGTTAATCCCCGGGCCTCGGCCAACCGACGGGTGGAGGTAATCAATTTAAACCCAGTCCAGGTTCAGGCTAAACCCGACCGCGATAAGGAAATCAATAATATTTTGTTGGGCCGCTGATATCCCTACAATCGCGCTGAATTCCTTGACCCTAACCTGGGGGCCGGTAAAGTGCCGCCCGGAACCAAAAAATACATCAAGGCGGCAAAGATGAAGGCACGAATTAAGTGGGTTGAAGAACGAACCTTTCTTGGCGAGTCAGGCAGTGGGCATTCGGTCGTTATGGATGGAGCCCCTGACCAGGGTGGCAGAGACCTCGGTGTTCGACCGATGGAAATGCTGTTGCTCGGCATGGGCGGTTGTACGGCCTTCGACGTGGTTCATATCCTCGAGAAATCTCGCCAGACCGTTGAAGATTGTGTGGTGGACGTGAGTGCCGAACGGGCCGGGGATGACCCCAAGGTCTTTACCCAAATCGACATGCGATACCGGATTACAGGGCAGGGGCTCAGCCGGGAAAAGGTCGAACGAGCGGTTCACCTGTCGGCTGAAAAATACTGTTCAGCATCAATCATGTTAGCAAAAACAGCTGAGATCACCCACACTATCGAAATCGTCGATACGTCCGAAGCATGAAGAACGCTCCATGCTGATCATCGATCAAACCAATTGGCATTTTGTCCTCTATGGCATGTGGGCGGTGGGAATCATTTTAATTTTTATTGGCGCTACGTGGCTACGCTGGCGGCGTTTTGTGATTGTTGGCTTGATTGTCCCCGGGGTCGCAACTGCGATCATCATGCCCAAGGTTATCCAGAACCAAATGGATGTCTACGTCGCCACTGAAATAAATGGAAAAATCAGTGTGATGGAGAATTTGGGAATCTCTGGGGGACACTATAAATTTTCCTCAGAAAAAGTCATTCCCTTGCCGGAGCCTAGCCCGACTTTGCGAGCCGTGATCGTGAACCATACTGGTCGGGAGTTACGTCTGGTTCAGCTGGGCAATGCCCGTAATAAATGGCGCAAAAGTCCAAAAGATAAGATGGTTCTTAAGCTTACACCTGAAGCCATCAAGGGGATTGCCACCCGAGTCGATTTCACGGGTCAAGATGGTGTTGCCGTTAAAACGCTAAAGGGGCGAGAGATTTTTGATGAACGCCACTGGTTGACGTGGGACTAGACCATCGACAAGAGATAGCTCAGTATGGAGCTCAAATTAGCAATACGGTCTTAGAGTAAAATGCCTAAAAATATTGCGAGCCAGACGATATTGATAATTGATGATTCCCCCACAATTCGGGATTTATTGTCGTCCGTATTTATGAGCCTCGCAAATATAGAAATGGCTTTCGATGGCGCAGCAGGATTAGAAGCTGCAAATAAAATTAAACCGGATATCATAATTCTAGACGTACAAATGCCAGGCATAGATGGCTATGAAGTATGTCGGCAGCTAAAAGCCAATGATGAAACTGCACAGATTCCGGTGGTTTTTATCACAGGCCAAGACGACGATGAGGATGAGGAAAGGGGACTCAGTATTGGGGCAATCGATTATATACGAAAACCATTTTCATTCGGTATCGTACTGGCGCGTGTAAAAAATATTTTAAAATTGCAAGAGGTGACGAAAGAGCTAGAACACCTTGCTTATACAGACCCCCTAACAGGCGCATTTAACCGTCGTTATTTCTTGTCCGCAGCGAAAAAGGAAACTTCACGAAATATCCGATATGGCCATTCTTTAACTTTGTTAATGGTCGATATTGACCACTTTAAAAAGGTGAATGATACATACGGGCATGATATTGGGGACGAGGCTCTAAAAATTATGGTTACGACTGTTCTGTCGGCCCTTCGAAGCGAGGATGTGCTAGGACGCTTTGGTGGGGAGGAATTTATTGTACTGCTTCCTGAGACGGACGCAATTGGTGCAGAACTTGTAGCTCAGCGCGTACGGCAATTGGTTTCGGAAATTGTGATAGATACGGCACAGGAGCCGCTCAGTTTCACGGTTAGTATCGGCGTTGCAGAAGCTAAAAGAGATGAAAGCATAGAGGAAATTCAGAAACGTGCTGATGAAGCCCTTTATGAAGCGAAAAAGAATGGAAGAGACTGCGTTGTTACGGCAAGCTAGATAAATCGCTCCACGCCTAAGCCGTCCATATCAATTCCAGGTTCCTTACCACTAACAAGATCGGCGATGATTTGACCTGAGCCGCAACTCATCGTCCAACCGAGCACCCCATGACCCGAATTCACAAAAAGATTTTTGATCTTCGTTCTGCCAATGAGGGGCACATTATCAGGCGTCATTGGACGAAGACCGGCCCAAAATTCCGGGTCTTTTGTACCGTCCAAGTCAGGAAATAAATCCAGGGTTGTTTTCAGGATCGATCCCGCCCGGGTGGGATCCACCGATGTATCGAACCCAGCAGTTTCCGCCATTCCAGCAACGCGAAGCCGGTCGCCAAAGCGACTAAAGACGAGTTTCCGTTCGTTATCGACCAGACTGATTTCGGGGGCAGATTGATCTGGCATGACAGGCAGGGTGATTGAATATCCCTTAACCGGTTGAATCGGAAGCTTGAGCCCAAGCGGTCGCGTGAGCCGAGGGCTGTAACTTCCAAGTGCCAATACCACCGCATCTGCGCTCAACATCTTCTTGTTCGTTTCAACGCCCGTCACGTCTCCCTGTCTTGTGACCAGCGCGCCAACCGTCGTTCCAAACATAAATTTAACGCCTTGGGTTTTACAGAGGTCCGTCAGCTTCTGCGTAAAAATGTAGGCATCACCACTTTCATCCTCGGGGTAATGCAGGCCACCGGCGATTTGATCACGAACCTTGTTAAGGGCGGGTTCCAGGTCCGTAACTTCTGCTCGGTCCAGGGCGCGAAATGGACAGCCGAGTTCGGCCATGTGTTCGGCGCGAAGTTGGTTTTTGTGTAAATCCTTTGAGTTTCGATAAAAATGCAAAATTCCTTTTTGTTGGGCATGGTAAGAAATACCAGTTTCATCGCGCAGTTGGCTCAGGCAATCGCGGCTGTAAAGAGAGAGCCTGAGCATACGTTCGCCGTGGATCCTTGCCCGCGACGTACGGCAATTGCCAAGAAAATTTATGCACCAACTGAGAAATCCTGGATCTGATTGGAGCCGAAATCTAAACGGAGCGTCCTGGCGACAAAACCATTTGATGATCTGGCCCGGGGTGTCTGGCCCTGCCCACGGTTCTGCATGGCTGGGTGAAACCAGGCCGCCGTTCGCAAACGAAGTTTCCATCGCGGCACTTGGTTGGCGGTCGAGGACTGTAACGTCGTGACCTGCGCGCGCCAGATAATAGGCACTCGTCACCCCAATTACACCCGCGCCTAATACCAGGGTTTTCATCGTCACCCGATTATATGAACCGGTCAGCGCCGCCGGAAGCTTCAATGGTGGAACCGGTGACGAAGCGATTTCGATCCGATGCCAGGAAAGCGGCAATATCAGCGATATCCTTAGGCTGGCCGAATTGCCCAACGGGGGTTTTTTCTTTGCCTAGGCGCCTGACAAGTTCTTCCTCTGAAAGGTCTGCCAGATCATCCCGTGTTGCCCGAACGAGAGGCACCATATTGTTGGTCCAATTAGGGGTGGCAATGGCTCCAAGGCCAATGGCGTTGACCAAAATACCGTCGGCCGCAACTTCTAACGCCAAGCCCTTGGTAAAATTATTTATTGCGGCGCTGAGCGTGTGGGAGATCAGTAACTTCGGATTGGAATAAATTCCCCCGATGGATGAAATATTAACAATTCGGCCCCACCCACCTGCCCGCATGTGTGGGATTGTTTCCCGGCACAGACGAACAAGGGCATTGATCTTGGTGCCGATCATGTCATTCCAATCGTCATCGGTCGTATCCATGAGGCCTCCCGCATGCGCACGCCCTGCATTGTTGACCAAAATATCGACGCCACCGAACTGGGTTAGGGCCTCTTTGACCAACTGAGCGGGCGATTCGGATGCCGACACATCGGAGGGAACCGCGACAACGTCAGCCCCGGTGTGCTCGCGGATTGAGTTTGCGGCTGCTTCCAAGCGGTCTTTATTTCGGGCCGTGATCAGAACTCGCGCACCGTTTAGCGCCAGTTCTTGAGCAATGGCTTTGCCCACACCCGTGCTTCCACCGGTGACGATTGCTGCCTTATTCTCAATTCTTAAGTCCATTGGTTACCTCTGTTGTATTTCTGGCTACAGCTATAGCCAACCTTGTCGTAACGACAAGCAATCTTTTATAAACATAAGTATAAAGGGCCTTCACCACCTGAATGAAAACAATAATCTAAGAAGGGTACGATGACCGAAATTATTTCCGAAATGCGGTACTCAAAGGAACGCGCCCAAGTCTTGGGAAAATCTATGGCGTACGTGGATACGGACCCGGGCCAAAAAACGGGCCCGGATACCTTTGTCTTCTTTCACGGCAACATCACGTCGTCTTACATGTGGCGGAACATTATGCCGCATGTCAAAGACAAAGCCCGCTGCATCGCCATCGATAGCATCGGCCAGGGAGATTCTGAAAAACTTGGAAACACAGACGCAGGGTCCTATAGGCTAGAAGAGCACCAACGCTACGTGAATGGGTTGCTCGCGGAAATAGGCTTAGAAGGCCCGATCATTTTGATGATGCACGATTGGGGCGTGCAACTGGGGACCACCTGGGCGCGGGAAACCAGCGCCAACATTAAAGGCATCGCCTACACCCAAGGGGTGATGGGAAATTTCGGTTGGGACTATTGGCCGCCTCATGTGTCCGATTTGATGCGCCGGTTTAAGTCTGATGAAGGCGAGGAACTGGTTCTCCAACAGAACTTCTTCGTTGAGAAGATTCTTCCGGCGATGGTGATCCGCGATCTGCCCGAAGAGGTTTTGGAAGAATATCGACGGCCTTATCGGCAAGCTGGTGAGGACCGCCGACCAACCCTCACGTGGCCACGGGAAATTCCGGTTGAGGGAGAGCCCGCTGACGTGTTGGAAATCATCGAGACCAACAACGCTTGGCTGATGCAGAACCCGGTCGCAAAGCTGTTGATTATGTGCGAACCGGCGACTGTGCTGAAAGGGGCAATCCTTGAAAACGTACGACGCTTTCCCAATCAGACAGAGGCAATGGTCAAGGGGCTGCATTACGTTCACGAAGACAGCCCCCATGAAATTGGCCAGGCATTGGCTAATTGGTATTCGAAACTGTAGACATTAGGTCTTATAATTCTCGTGAATTACCATCCGCAACAAATAGAGATTGGACAATGATCTTCCGGCAACTGTTCGACAGCGTCTCGTTTACATATACCTATCTTCTTGGCGGTCATGCCGGAGGGGAAGCGATTATTATCGATCCAGTTTTTGATAAGGTCGATCGCTATTTAGGCTTGCTGAACGAATTGGACCTTCGATTGATAAAGACCGTGGAAACTCATGTACATGCGGATCATATCACCGGTAGTGGCGCGCTTCGCGATGAAACTGGATGTGTCACAGTTATGGGCAAGGAATCCAAGGTCGATACGGTTTCCATGCGGGTCGATGATGGAGACGTGATTGAAGTGGATAATATCCGCCTGGATGTCCTTTATACGCCGGGCCATACGGATGATTCATATTGTTTCAAGATGCCGGGAATGGTTTTCACCGGGGATACTTTATTAATTCGGGGGACCGGTCGAACAGATTTTCAGCATGGAAATTCGCGGGCTGGTTATGAGTCTATCTTCAATAAACTGCTAACCCTGCCTGATGAAACCTTAGTCTATCCGGGTCACGATTATAAAGGCGACACGGTTAGTACCATTGGCGAAGAACGTTCCTTTAATCCGCGTCTTCAGGTGAGCTCAGCAGATGAATATGTAGAGATCATGGACAACCTCAATCTCCCCAATCCGAAATTAATGGATGTGGCGGTGCCAGCTAACTTAAAAATTGGGCTGGCCCAAGACGATCCTTACATTAAGAATTGCACGTTGGCAGCGGATAAGCTGGTGGGCGCCTTTGGTACGGAGAATAGATTATTTGTCGACCTACGCGAAGACGGAGAGCGTCTGCAGCACGGCATCATTCCAGGATCAGTTCATATCCCGTACAACCACCTTGATAGCTATCTTAAACCGGGTGGCCTGCTAACAATTTTGGCGCAAAATGGGGGGCAGGATTTAGTGCTTTATTGTGCCTTTGGGGAACGCTCCGCTATGGCTTTAAAAGCAATGGAAAATTCGGGAATTAAAAACATCTATCATCTAGGTGGTGGAATTGATGCCTGGTCGAAAGTAGGGGGTGAGTTGAACCCACCACCATAACCGTGAGGGTTCAGTATTAAGCGTGGTTAATCTGAGGGGGATCGGTGCTCTAAATCCTCCTCACGGTGAATTGAGTAGAATTAGTCCGTAATTAAGACATAATCGATTGCTAGTATTCGAGAACGGACGGCATTCATTGCGGGCATTCTCTGTGGGAGCACACATGAATTTCTTTAAAGTTCTGATGAACCCTGACCAAGAAGAAAAAGAACTCGGCGAGCGTATGATTGTCGCCAAGGCTGCAAATCTATTGCAGGTTGGTGAATTCCAGTTGCTGCAACTGGCCTATGTTGACTGGTACGGTGAAGAACTCGGTGAAGAAATGTCGTCGTTCCTCTTTAAATCCTACATGATTGAACACCAGGTTCCGCCCTGGGCTCGGCATTATGCCCGAAAGATATTAGCGTTGAGCGAGGACGGACAGCTTGATGACCGGGAACCCAGCTATCATAGATATGATCGCGACTATCACGAAAATGGTCCGAGAGGCCTAAAGGCCTTTTGTCTGGCATCAGCAGCGTGCGTGTTCATGTTGGTTGGAGGATTGATGTTAGCTGACAAGACTGCAACCAAATCAGCGACATTACTGCCACCATATTTCGGCGAAGATGAACTCAAAATCTCCGACCAGGGGAAACAATCTTCGATGACTTGGGGGCGGTCGGATACCATTCCGCCCCATCGGGCACCGGCACCAATTCCCTGAGTTGCAAGGCAGCGACGAAGCGGCTAACGTTCATTTATGTTTGAATCAGCCGGCGAATACGAAGGTCTCGTTAACATCATTTTCCTAGCTGCGACGGCGGCCATCGCTTTTCACGCGATCCGTTTTCGTGATGCGAATGGCGAGTCCGATTGGGTTCGATTGCTGTTTGGAACGATCGCCGCAGTATTTTTCTTCAAGGTCTTGTTTGGCGATATGTTGAAGCTCGTAAGTTTCTAACTTCAAGGCTTATACATGCGCTGGTCTTTGTCTTTCTCAGGCACGCGCAAGAGACGCTTTTCGGGTGGTAGGGCCAACTGCTTCTCAAGATAGGTAGCGCGTTTACGAACCGTTGCCGGGTTTGGTGTGGCATAAAGGACATTAGAAATTGTGCCAGGGCCTTCGACAGTCTCCTCATCAGTTCTGAGCGCGTTGGCATAATCATAAAGCGCCTTTTTATATCTACCCGTGCGGTCGTATAGAATCCCTCGGTTGGTGTAGGCTGCTGCCAAGGTGCCGATGCCCGTCAAATCATCTGGAACCAAAGTCTTCTTGAGAAATCTTATAAGATAGGTGAATTCGGCCTCGGCTTCGGCCGTTTTGCCCATTTGCATATAGGCGATCCCTCGACCCATTAAGGCGCCACGGTGATCGGGGCTAATGTTTAGCGCCGCCCCAAAGCGTTCAATGGCCTTGTCATATTTTTTGTCACTCAGGAAGATATCGCCTTGGCGAACTTCGTAGTCACCGACGGGTGTCTCTACAGCTTCCCGGGTAAATGCCCAAAATATGAACATCACAACAGTGGCGGTGCCCATCAGAATGACATAGCGGCGAAGAATATTTCGGTTCATGGTTGGGGTGTCTGAAACAGGGTGTTTGTGTAGAGGATGGAGAATATAAAACACAAGAGGGCGGCCGTGACATACGCACGCTTCTTGAGTGCGTCACGCTTCTCTTCGTCCGTCGGTCCATGCTTGCGCTCAGCCCGGCGTACCGACATCACCCAGATCAGTTTGCGCACCGGGAAATAAAGACCGACTCCCAGAACCAAGGTCCACAGCCATTGTGCTTTTAACAAGTATTCCATGATTATATTTGTGCCACGATGCGGCGCAAAAAAAAAGGGGAAGGGCGTAAACCCTTCCCCAAAAATTGAGAACGCTCTCGGCTAGTTGCCAGGAGCCTCCAGCGTGGTGTCGCCGATATCCTCGACCAACGCCTCGACTTCTTTGTCCGGAAGTGTGGACATTTCCATCTTGAAGGCGAGGAACCACATCATGAAGACACCAAGAGCCCAGAACAGGATCTGCCAAGCCCAAATTGAGGGCATGCCAAATGTCCAAGCTGCATAGCCTGCATTCGGTGCACCGAAGATGTCATTACCAATGACAGCACCAGGCCCGACGCCGAAGAAGAACCACAACAGCGTGATCGCCCAAGCGACAGGGACAAGGCCCTTTTTCTCAGGTGACAAGCTGGCGTGTTCGCGCAAGAAGTTGTGATACTTCATCTTATGCGCTGTCTCCGCATCGTCTTGCGTCATCATCGACAACGGTAAGCAGACAGCCAAGTTGCAGAACATGCCCCAGAAAGCTGAGTGCATGGTCAGCGGCCAACGGCCCCAACCGAGTTCGATACCGAAGAATCCGGCAATCGAAGTGCCGAAGTTCTCAGTAAAGATAACGCCAAGACAACCAGCGGCCAGACCCCATGTGACGCCCTGACGGGTCATCCACGGGAACCAGGTAACCGAGGCCAATGACGGCCACATCTGGAAGCCGAAGGCAACAGCCAGACCACCCAACAGAACCAAAGCATCCTTGGAGAAGGTTGCCACAACCAAAGCGGCGAGAACGATAAAGGCAACGCCCATCCGTCCAAACAGCTTTTGCGTCGCGTGTGACGCATCTGGGTTCAGGTAGCGCTTATAGAGGTCTCTGGTCAGCATACCGCCAGCCGTTGACATATATGCGGCACCCGTGGACTGCATCGCTGCAAGTGCACAAACTGCCAGCAAGCCAACCAGCCAAGGTGATGACTCCCCAATCGTATTAAAGTAGTGGGGAACCAACCCGCCTTGTTTATTCGCGGTTAGGTCTGGAAGGATGCTTGCGATCATACCTGTCTCAGCGGTCACCGCGCCATTGGCACCCAAAAGATGTGCGCCCATGCCTTGGAAGGCCGTGAAGACAAACAGGATCAAGCCGATGCCGAACGAAGAAGCCCAAACCTGCTGCGTTGCAAAAGGTTTCGGATCGTTGTTTGCAAAGGACCACATGGTGAACGCCGGGGCGGAGTGAATGCCCATAAGCGCAAACATGTATGTCAACACCATGACGCCAGTCCAAAGACCGCCGACAGGAGTTTCTTTACCCAGACCGGCTGTCCACTGGATCACGCCGGGTATAGCAAAGTAAGCGTTATACCCCTCCGGAGTGGTCTTCCATTTACCGACACCGGATGCGCCCAACTTGGCAAAGCCTTGGTTCATCGCTTCAAAACCACCAGCCGCATTCAATGCGATCATACCGGTGATTACGATACCAAGGGCGAGCAGGACGCACTGCAGTGTGTCCACGTAAGCCACAGCGCGGAGACCGCCTGAAGCCACATAGATTAACACAACCGCAGACAAGACCCACATGCCGACTTCTACGTCGACCAAGCCGTCTGTCAGGACGTTGAACAAGAAGCCAGAAGCCCGAAGCTGTAGACCCAAATAAGGGATCGAGAACAGCAGAGCCACGACAACCGTCAAAATCCGGATCGCGTCGCCACGGAAATAATCAGCAAGCATCTCGCCCGGCGTTACATAGCCGAACCGCTTGCCCAACATCCATTGGCGCTTAAGGAACATAACTCCCGTGAACGGAATTGTAATTGCGTAGAATGAAGCATACGCGTATTGAAAGCCGTCACGATAAACCAAACCGGGATGACCCATGAAGGTCCATCCCGAAAACGAAGTTGCCGTTGCCGCTAGCACAAATACCCACATGGATATCTGACGTCCCGAAATAAAGTAATCGGTAGCGGTTTTGGCCATCTGGGCACATTTAATGCCCCAGAATATGCAGTAGGCCCAATAGAGCGCTACAAACACAAATAACCATATGACTTTAGGTGCCACGATAAGTCTCCCGTATTGCCGGTCCCTAGTTAACCAACGGTGCTTAGCGTATTAATTTTTTAGTCTTTGCCAAACACCACAAAGTAAAAAATCGACGGACCCGTTTTTAAACGCCGTGTCAGGTCTCTAAATTTTTGGCCTATCCCCCAATGGACATAAGCGGCACTGTAGAATCAATACCATGACCAATTTTTGGATACAATGGTCCAAAATCGCTACCTAGGTCATAAGGGGGGATGTGAATTCCGGGGATAAGTGCTGTTTATACGAGAAACTTATTAATCGCGAGCCTTCTGGTTAAATTACTTAATTCCTATTGAAATGCTTTAATTACAATGGTTTAATAGACGCATGAGGGCGGTTCTCATTGGCTATAAAAAGGTTTGAGTAAGACGTTAGAAGGATTGAATTAGGCCGTTATAAGTCGCAAAATTTTATAATTAAAAAACGAAATTGGGGGGGGTGTGCAGTCTCAAACCGCTATATTTAGCAAACTAGTCCGCGATTTCATGCGCGATTCGCCGGTCGTCGTGGCATCAGGTTGCCCGGTAGGAGAGGCCGTTGCCCTATTGGCAGCGTCAGAAAACTCCTGCGTAACGGTGATTAATGGGGTGGGGGTGCCGGTTGGCATTGTTACCGAAGCAGACGTCACCGACCGCATTGCCTTCCAGATCGATAAATTAACGACGATTGACACCGTCATGACATCGCCGGTCGCGATTATTGAAGCGGACGAATATTTATACCACGCCATCGCCCGCATGCGCCGACAAGAGATTCGACACATGCCTGTGGTTGACGTTGGCGGAACCGTTGTCGGTGCCTTGGACCTGCACGATGCCTTAGCCGTGGCGGGCGGGCAACTTATGGGCCAAATCGATAGCCTGACTCGGGACGACAGCGTTGAGGGCCTAACCCAAGTTAAGGCGGCCCAAGTGGAACTGGCGGATCAACTCTTCGCCGACAATCTATCGGCGACCGATATTCAGGAACTGCTGACCCACATCAATCGGGATATCTATAATAGAGTTGTTGAAATGAATTTGGCGGCGATGAAGTCGGAAGGATTGGGAGACCCACCGGTCCCGTTTTGCGTCATCGTCATGGGCTCCGGCGGTCGGGGTGAGAACTATCTGTTTCCAGATCAGGACAATGGCTTCATCTTGGATGACTATCCTGATGAGCATCATACAGAGATCGATGGATGGTTTATCGACTTGGCCGAACGCATGGTTTGGGATTTGGATAAGGTCGGGGTGCCCCTTTGCAATGGTGGGGTCATGGCAAACAATCCTTTGTGGCGGAAGACTTTGTCGCAATGGAAGGAGCAGATCAGCCTCTGGAGCCGTAAGCGCGACACTGCAGCGCTTCGACTTTGCGATATCTTTTTTGATTACCGTATCGCCTGGGGGGAACAACGTTTAGCCGACGAACTTCGCGAGCATGTCACTAAGATAGCGCATACAAGCCCGATGTTCCTTCGCCAAATGTACGAAGATGATGTTGAACACCGTGTCGCACTTGGGGTCATGGGAGGGCTGTTCCAGCGCTTTGTCACAGAAACCGAAAATGAAGACCACCTGGGAGAATTGAACCTAAAGCACACGGGCACCTTGCCCCTGGTCGAAGCCATTCGATTGTTGTCGTTGCGCGAAGGGATAGAGCAGGTTTCAACCCTTGGGCGGATGGAAGCGCTCCATAATATGGGAATTTTCGATAACGATGAATACGATTATCTCATCGGTGCCTTCCGCCATATTTGCCGTTTGTTGCTGCGCCAGCAGATTAAAGACTTTAAAGCCGAAAATGATGTTTCCAACTTCGTCGATCCAGACAGCCTGAGCGAGCGTGAAAAAGATATTCTCGTCGATAGTTTCAAGGCCATCCGTGAACTTCGCGGGCGGGTCAAAGGTGAATTTACGGGAGATATTTTTTAGAACCGCTGTTGCATCTTGCGCACGTGGACCATTTTGTTCGCCGCGCGGAGGGCCTGATAAAGCGTTGTTATGCCTCGGGCTTCTAAGCGGTCGAGCATTTGAGTAAATACCTTTGCGGTGACCAGCGAATCTCCTAATGCTGTGTGCCGACCTTCAATTTCAATCCCATATCGTTCGGCAATCGCATCCAATGAATGTTCGGACTCGTCGTTGTCCAAAAATACCGACAGCAACAGCGTATCCAGCACGATGTTGTTGAAGACCGCGCCGGTCTCTGCTTCTTTCAATTTTAAGAATTTCATATCGAACGCTGCGTTGTGTGCGATTAAAACCGAATCTTCAACGAATTCTCTGAATTGATGAAGCACTTCTGTCGCGGGGGGCTCTGCGGCGACCATGATGTCGGTAATGCCGTGAAAGCGAATGGATTCCTTTGGAATGGAGCGACCTGGATTAATGAGCCGCGAAAATGTGACTTCGCTTAGGACTTCATTGTGCGCAATGCGGACGCCGCCAATTGAGATCATCTCATCCCCCGCCGAGGGCCGAAGACCAGTCGTTTCTGTATCGAACACTGTGAACGAGAGGGTCTTCAGCGGCATGCCGTCCAGTTCTTCCACATTCATCGGCTGATCAAATAAATCAAAGTCGAAGAATTCAGGACGTGCAGGCAGAACCCGGTGGTCGTGTTCGTGAGCTGCAAAGCCACGCGACACAACTCGCCAAACCACAGCTTGGACCAGGACAATAAAAAGCCCCACCCAAACCCCCGCCCAGATGTTTCCGGCAAACATCCAAGTCAATGCGCCAACCGCCACGATGGCGGCAAGCCCAAGGACCCCAATTCCAATCAGAACGATGTTTCGAAGGCTCACGTGTTTAATTCCCAACTTCCTCTTATTTCATCGTAGCAGGGTTCGCGGCTGGATGAATGTCCTAAATCCGCCTATTGTGCGGCCCAACAGTTTTAGAATAATGCACATAAGGATTGCCATCCATGCCTGATCGCTTCGGCCCCCGAGGGGTCTTCGCCGTTATTATTCCCCAACAAAACGCCAACATGCAGCCTGAATATGAGCGCATGCGGCCAGACGGGATCAACAATCAAATGTATCGCTTCGATATTTCTGATCATGACCGGGTGGCCGAAGCCGTGCTGACTACAGTGCCGCAAACACTTGGCTGCTTTCCAGACATGATCATTACCGGAAATTCAATTGAGATGCGAAATTGGTCGGTGGACCGCCAACGCCTATATTGTGAACAGATTGCGGCGCTAACCGACGGTGTTCCATTTGTCACCGCGACAGAGGCAACGGAGAACGCGCTAAAAACCATGGGCGCGAAACGCATCGGCATTGTATCGCCGATGTCAGAGGAATATTCGAAAAGCGTTCAAGCATATTACGAATCTGCGGTTGAGATCGAGGTGCCCTATGCCTCGTGGCTCCAGGTCAAAGAATCAAAGGACATTATTAATGTGTCGGTCGAAAAAATACTCGAAGCCTTCAAAGCCATTGATCACGATGATGTAGACGCCTTCCTGCACGTCGGTGGGGCGCTTGGGATAACGGGAATGTTGGAGGAACTGGAGCAAAAACTGGGCCGGCCCATCGTGTCATCGAACGCTGCCACTTACTGGTACGCGCTCCGAAAGCACGGCATCTCAGATCCTATGCCGGGCTTCGGTCAATTGCTGATGAAGACGGAAGTCAGCGCTTAGATTCTTTACCAATTAGCCTCAGGTGCGTATTAAGAGGCGCAAATTAACATTTTAAAGGCGAAGTCATGGCCTCCTACCAATACATTTATGTGATGAAAAATCTCTCCAAGACCTTTTCAGGAGGCCGGGAGATTCTAAAAGACATTACACTTTCATTTCTTCCTGGCGTCAAAATTGGCGTTTTAGGCCCCAATGGTGCGGGTAAATCCACGCTTATGAAAATTATGGCCGGGCAGGATGAAGAATATAACGGCGAAGCCTGGGCGGCGGACGGTGTTACGACCGGCTACCTTGAGCAAGAGCCTGATCTGGACCCGGACAAGGATGTCATGGGCAACGTCATGGAAGCCATGGGCGAAACCAAGGCCCTTGTTGATCAGTTCAATGAACTTAGCGCCAAGTTTGCCGAGCCCATGGATGACGACGAAATGAATGCCCTGTTGGCCGAACAAGGTGAATTACAAGAAAAGATTGATGCCGTGAATGGCTGGGACCTGGAACGGACCTTGGACGTCGCCATGGATGCGCTCCGCTGTCCGCCGGGCGATGCCGAAGTCACCAATCTTTCGGGCGGCGAAAAACGCCGGGTCGCGCTCTGTCGTTTGCTGCTGCAAAAGCCCGATATCCTGTTGTTGGATGAACCCACAAACCATTTGGATGCGGAATCCGTTGCTTGGTTGGAACGCCACCTGGAAGACTACGAAGGCACAGTCATCATCGTGACACACGATCGCTACTTCCTCGATAATGTGACCGGCTGGATTCTTGAACTCGACCGGGGCCGCGGGGTTCCGTACGAAGGAAATTATTCATCCTGGCTGGAACAAAAAGAAAAACGCCTGCAACATGAAGATCGACAGGAAGATGCACGCCAGCGAGTTCTCAAGCAAGAGTTGGAATGGATACGGTCATCGCCGCGTGCCCGCCAAGCGAAAAGCAAGGCCCGGGTTACGGCCTATGATAATTTGGTGGCAGAGGCCAACGAGCAAAAATCTGGCACGGCGCAGATAATTGTTCCGCCGGGGCCTCGCCTGGGTGATTTGGTGATCGAAGCACAGGGGCTTAAGAAGGGTTTTGGCGACCGACTTTTAGTTGACGGCCTGGATTTTAAACTCCCCCCCGGCGGTATTGTCGGCATTGTCGGTCCCAACGGTGCCGGTAAAACGACCCTTTTCAAAATGATTACGGATCAGGAAAAACCGGATGGCGGCGAATTACGTATCGGCGATACTGTAGCCTTAGGGTATGTCGATCAATCGCGGGATTCATTGGATGATTCAAAGACAGTCTGGGAAGAAATTTCCGGTGGTTTGGATGAACTTGAATTGGGTAAGCGCTCCATTCAAAGCCGCGCCTACGTTGCCCAATTCAACTTTACGGGTGCCGACCAGCAAAAGAAAGTTGGCCAGCTTTCCGGCGGGGAACGGAACAGGGTCCATTTGGCAAATATGTTGAAATCTGGCGCCAATGTCTTGCTGTTGGACGAACCGACCAATGATTTGGATATGGAAACCCTGCGGGCCTTGGAAGCGGCATTGTTGGAATTCGCGGGCTGCGTGCTGATTACGTCCCATGATCGCTGGTTCCTGGATCGGTTGGCAACGCACATCCTTGCATTCGAAGGCGACAGCCAAGTGGTCTGGTTCGAAGGCAACTACGAGGACTATGACGCAGATCGACACCGCAGATTGGGTACGGAAGCGGACCAACCGCATCGCATTAAGTACAGACCTTTGACACGGAATTAAGATTGTGTCCGCCGATCCGGCAAATAACCCCGAACGACTGCACGACAAGCCGACAGGGTTGATTTCGATCAGTGATATTGGTGTTGTTATTGGGTTGCCGATCCTAACGACAATTTCCTGGTTGGTACCCGCGTCATGTTGGCCAGGGGTTTGCCGATTTATTTCTGGTCTGGCGATGGCGTTTCAGCCGGATCGTTGGGGTGAACGGGCCAAAATCATCGAGAACTGGGCGCATGGCGCCGAATCTGATGAAAAACCGTCGGCACGGGCGCTGGCTCGGGCCGCGATGGCGGTGGAAATAGAGCGCTCTTTATTGATGCTGCGCTTGCACCGGCCCTTTAAACGCTGGTGCGATGTGACCTTGGTCGGCGCTGAGCATATTGATGCGGCGCTTGCAAAAGGCAAAGGCGCGATCATCTGGGACAGTCATTTCGCTTTAGCAACAACTGGCACCAAGATCGCTTTGTCGCGCTCAGGTTACGGCCTTCACCATCTCAGTAATATTTATCATGGCTATTCCAGCACATCTTTTGGAATCAGGGCTTTGAATCCGATTTGGGTCGCGGCGGAAATGAAGGCGATAGCAGAACGTGTTGTTGTCGCCTATGTTAACCCCCGTCCCGCGTTGGATGCTTTGCGCGCCCGATTGGAAGAAAATTCAATTGTCTCTATCGTTGTCCGGAGCGAAGCCTCCCGGGTCGTTACGACTCCGTTCTTTGATGTCACCTTGGCATTGGCCCCCGGCGCACCTGTCTTGGCCGCAAAAACCGCTGCACAATTGCTGCCCGTATTTACCGTTCGCGATAAAAGTGGAAAGGTCGTCACGACAGTCGAAGCCCCTATCGACCTCTCTGGCTATGAAGAGAACAGACCTGCTGTACAGGCAGCGGTGGATGCCTACGCCAAAAGGCTGGAGCCCTGGCTGCGGCAGTATCCAGACCAGTGGTTATCCTGGGGCCAATTAATTCAGCGGAAGCCGCGGACCTGACGAATTTTACAATATTGCGATAACGATACAAATAGTATTTGCAGGGTTGCTTCAGAGTCGTCAGGCTTAAATGAAAAACATCCCTTGACATAATCACATAAATATATACTTATATCATTACTTGATTTAATATCTCTCGAATACGGTCGATTAATATGGATGCATTACTTACCGCTTTACGCGCAGTTGCGGAACCAACGCGACTTCGCATATTTGCTTTGTGTGCGGCAGGTGAACTCACGGTCAGCGACCTCACACGCATCCTCGGCCAAAGTCAGCCGCGGGTCTCGCGACATCTTAAACTATTGACCGAAGCGCGTGTCCTTGATCGGACGCCGGAAGGCAGTTGGGTATTTTACCGATTAGCCAGGGATAGAGGCGGCGACGGTCGCGTGGACAAACTCCTTGATCTTCTGCCGATGGATGATGAGACCTTGGTCCTTGATCGCAACCGGTTGGCGGACGTTAAGGCAGACCGGTCACGGGCCGCAGCGGATTATTTTCGCCAGAATGCCACGGCCTGGAACAGTCTCAGATCCTTGCATGTGGATGAGGCTGAAGTGGAAAGTGTTATCGCCCGTCTGTTACCAAAAAGCGGGCTGGGTCGTCTTCTGGATGTCGGCACGGGAACAGGCCGCTTGCTTGAGCTGTTTGCCGACCGGGTGGAAAATGCGATTGGCGTTGATATGTCACCCGAAATGTTGGCGGTGGCCCGGGAAAATTTATCGCAGGCGGGCATTACGAATTGTTCAGTTCGTCAGGCCGATATGTTCCAGCTTCCGTTTAGTGCCGGAACATTTGATGTCGTGACGATTCACCAAGTTTTACATTTTGTCGATGCACCAGAATTGGCGCTGGCTGAGGCAGTTCGCGTATTGCAATCAAATGGTTGCTTGTTGTTGGTTGATTTCGCCCCACATGAGTTGGAGACCCTTCGCAAGGATCATCAGCACCGCCGTCTCGGTTTCAGTGAGCAGGAAGTCAGGGCGTGGTTTAACACGGTTGGTCTCGAAGAAATGGAAACGGTGCATCTATCCGGAGACCCATTAACGGTCACGGTTTGGTTGGCAGGAAATACCGCTCATGGATATGACCGAGACATCGTTTCGGCAAAAGGGTAAAGAAGAAGAAAAGGTATGGATATGACGACGACCCTTAAACATTCTCAGGATCTACCAGGTCCTTATCTTGCATCGCCGCTACCGCGCGATGTGACGGTTTCGTTCGAGTTTTTCCCGCCGAAAACGGAAAAAGCCGAACGATCTCTGTGGACATGCATCGAGCGCTTGGCACCCGTGTCGCCGTCTTTTGTGTCGGTAACCTATGGCGCGGGAGGGTCAACCCGGGAAAGAACCCACGCGACGGTGTTGCGCATCAGACAGGAAACAGACCTTGAGCCCGCCGCGCACCTGACGTGTGTTGGGGCCACCAAAGACGAAACAAAAGAGGTTGCCCAGCAATACTGGAACGAAGGAATTCGCCATATCGTCGCTTTGCGGGGGGACCCCCCTGACGACGCAACAAAGTATGAACCACACCCAGGTGGCTATGCTTATGCGGCAGATTTAGTCGCAGGCCTAAAGGAAGTCGGCGATTTTGAAATTAGCGTTGCGGCTTTCCCAGAAGTTCACCCCGAAGCTGTAAGCGCCGAAGCGGATTTAGATAACCTGAAGCGCAAGATAGATGCCGGCGCAAGTCGGGCCATCACGCAGTTTTTTTTCGATGTGAATGCCTATCTTCGGTTTATGGATAAAGCCCGAGATGCAGGCATAATCGTTCCAATAGTCCCGGGCATCCTGCCGGTTACTAATTTTGCCCGCGTGGTGCAATTCGCGGCGATGTGTAACACATCGGTGCCGGGCTGGATGGCAGAATTGTTTGATGGGCTTGATGATGACCCGGAAACCCGGTTGCTGGTATCTGCGACTGTTGCTGCGGAACAATGCCGGGTATTGTACGCCGCAGGTGTTCGGCATTTTCATCTTTATACCTTGAACCGGGCCGACTTGGCGTATGCCATATGTCACATGTTGGGCGTTCGCCCGCCCGCGGAATTGGAACCTTTATTAGACGATAACTTATAAAACGGAATCGAAAATTGCTTAAATCAAACGAAGATAAAACCGCCCTATTGGAAGACCTTCTTGCCAAGCGCATTCTCGTGCTGGACGGCGCCATGGGCACGATGATCCAGGGCCATAATTTGCAGGAAGCCGATTATCGGGGCGAGCGGTTCAAGGACTGGCCGTCGGATGTGAAGGGCAACAATGACCTGTTGATCCTGACCCGCCCGGAAATCATCAAGGGCATTCACGCGGCGTTCTTGGATGCCGGCTGCGATATTGTCGAGACCAATACATTTAACGCGACGTCGATCTCTCAGGCTGATTACGGGATGGAAGAGATTGTCTTTGAGCTGAATAAAGAAGGCGCGCGCCTGGCCCGTGAAGCCGCTGACGAAGCGCAGGCGAACACACCGGATAAGCCGCGGTTCGTTGCGGGTGTTCTGGGGCCGACAAATCGCACAGCGTCAATCTCACCCGACGTCAATGATCCGGGGTTTCGCAATGTAACCTTTGATGGCTTGGTAGAAGCTTATACGGAAGCCACGCGAGGACTTGTTGAAGGCGGGGCCGATATCATCCTAGTGGAAACAATCTTCGATACGTTGAATTCCAAAGCAGCACTTTACGCTGTCGCCAAATTTTTTGATGACGAAGGCATTCGCTTACCGGTAATGATTTCGGGCACCATTACCGATGCATCGGGTCGGACCTTGTCAGGTCAAACACCGGAGGCATTTTGGTATTCGGTCTCTCACGCAAAGCCAATTAGCATTGGATTTAACTGCGCCCTCGGGGCCAAGGATTTACGCCAGCACGTGCAGTCTGTTTCAAGGGTCGCGGGTGTTAACGTTAGCGTCCATCCCAATGCCGGGCTGCCCAATGAATTTGGTGAATACGACGACACGCCAGAATATATGGCGGAACAGCTTCGTGAATTTGCCGAAAGCGGTTTTGTTAATATTGTCGGCGGATGTTGCGGCACGCGGCCTGAACATATCAAGGCCATTGCGGCTGCGGTGAGTGACGTTGCACCGCGCAAAACTCCCGAACTGGAAACGACTTGTCGACTAAGTGGGCTTGAGCCGTTGGCATTCAACGATGTGACCGGCTTTGCCAACGTTGGTGAACGCACCAACGTTGCAGGCTCAGCGCGTTTTGCGGCGTTAATCCGCGAAGGCGAATATGAAGAAGCGCTGAACGTCGCCCGCCAGCAAGTCGAAAATGGCGCTCAGGTCATCGATGTCAATATGGACGAAGCGATGCTGGATTCCGAAGCGGCGATGGAAACGTTTCTGAAAATGGTTGCTTCAGAGCCGGACATCAGTCGGGTGCCTGTGATGATCGACAGTTCAAAGTGGTCGGTGATTGAGGCCGGGCTAAAATGTATCCAAGGCAAGGGCGTGGTCAATTCGATCAGCCTTAAGGAAGGTGAAGAACCGTTTATCGAACAAGCCCGAGAAATTCTCCGCTACGGTGCCGCGGTCATTGTCATGGCATTTGATGATAAAGGGCAGGCGGACAGCCACGCCCGCATGGTGGAAATCTGCACGCGGTCCTATAAGGTCCTCACTGAAAAGGTCGGCTTTCCGCCACAGGATATTATTTTCGACGCTAATATTTTCCCGATCGCGACAGGTATTGAGGAGCACAACAATTTCTCCGTTGACTACATCAACGCTATTCGCGATATCAAAAAGACTCTGCCTCATGCATTGACCAGTGGCGGTGTCTCCAACATGTCGTTTTCATTCCGCGGAAATAACCCAGTGCGGGAAGCCATGCATTCGGTGTTTCTTTACCACGCGGTCGAGGCTGGTATGGACATGGGCATTGTTAACGCAGGTCAATTGGCAGTCTATGCCGATATTCCGGATGACTTGCGGGAACGGGTTGAAGACGTGGTTCTCAACCGACGCGAGGACGGAACTGAACGGCTACTGGAAGTTGCCGACCAAGCCAAAGGCCAGGCCAAGTCAGAAACGGAAACGCTCGCGTGGCGCGAAGGGTCTGTTGCCGAACGCCTCAGCCATGCCCTTGTCAAAGGCATTACAGAGTTCATCCTTGAGGACACTGAGGAAGCGCGCCTTGCCGCTGATCGTCCGTTGGAGGTTATCGAAGGCCCGTTGATGGATGGCATGAACGTGGTTGGCGATCTGTTTGGATCGGGTCAGATGTTCTTGCCTCAGGTTGTGAAAAGTGCGCGGGTGATGAAGCAAGCGGTGGCTCACTTGCAGCCCTTCATCGAAGCTGAAAAAGAAGCGCTCGGCGACGTGTCCTCCAAAGGTAAGATTCTGATGGCGACGGTTAAGGGTGACGTCCACGATATTGGGAAGAACATCGTCGGGGTGGTCTTGCAGTGTAATAATTATGACGTCATAGACCTCGGCGTCATGGTGCCGTATTCAAAAATTATTGAGACGGCGCGGGCTGAAAATGTTGATATTATTGGGCTGTCCGGCCTGATCACACCATCGTTGGAGGAAATGACGACGGTGGCGGCTGAGTTAGAGCGCGATGGATTTGATATTCCGTTGCTCATCGGTGGGGCAACCACATCTCGGGTTCATACGGCAGTGAAGGTCGCGCCAAATTATAATGGGCCGACCGTGCATGTGCTTGATGCTTCACGTTCGGTGGGGGTTGTCAGCAACCTGCTCAGCGATACTGCAAGGGATACGTTTGTTGAAGAGGTCGCAACCGAATATCAGGAAATCCGAGACAAGCGCGCCGGTAATGAACGGGCAGATAAACACCTGTCATTAGCAGACGCGCGTGCCCGAGGTCCAAAAATCGATTGGTCAGCCTCACCTTCCCCGAAGCCCAAGTTTGTCGGCATTAAGTCATTCGACAATTACCCTTTGGCCGAAGTCGCGACGCGCATTGATTGGACGCCGTTCTTCCGAACATGGGAATTGAAAGGCACCTACCCAACAATTTTAAAGGATGAAAAAGTTGGGGAAGCAGCACAATCCTTGCTTGATGATGGCTTGGATATGCTGAAAGAAATAGTCATGGAGAATTGGCTGAAGGCAAAAGCCGTTGTTGGGATATTCCCAGCCAACTCCGTGGGACATGATGATATAGAAGTTTATACCGATGATACCCGGACTGAGGTTTTGACCAAATTCCATTTCCTGCGCCAACAAATGGAAAAATCTGAAGGCCGCAATAATTATTGCCTCGCTGATTTCGTAGGCCCCAAGGATACTGGAGCTTCTGATTATATTGGCGGGTTCGCGGTCACTGCTGGATTAGGGATTGAGAAAAAGCTGGAAGAATTTGAACGTGAACACGATGACTACAAAAGCATCTTGTTAAAAGCACTGGCGGACCGACTGGCCGAAGCCTTTGCCGAGCGCATGCATGAACGCTTGCGTCGGGAATTCTGGGGCTATGAAGACGGCGCAGATATGCCCAATGACGATTTGATTAAGGAACTCTATCAGGGAATCCGGCCGGCACCTGGCTATCCGGCCTGTCCAGATCACACGGAAAAGGCCACTTTATTTAGTCTTCTGGATGCGGAAAAGAATGCATCAGTTGAGTTAACCGATGGCTTCGCCATGATGCCGGCGTCATCGGTTTCGGGCTTCTATCTGTCCCATCCAGAAAGCCAATATTTCGGGATT
This sequence comes from Rhodospirillaceae bacterium, assembly GCA_018660465.1. NCBI lineage: Bacteria > Pseudomonadati > Pseudomonadota > Alphaproteobacteria > Rhodospirillales > Rhodospirillaceae > Rhodospirillaceae bacterium. The sequence continues at coordinate 20,006 of JABJKH010000004.1, read as the reverse complement.
GGGCGAATTGGTCGTGATCAGGTTGAAGACTATGCCACCCGCAAAGGTATTCCCCTAGAAGAAGCGGAAAAGTGGTTGGCGCCTAATTTGGGCTATTAGTTTTAAATAAGATCGTCTAAAATAATTTGACGGACACATCCAGTTATTATGGATGATTATTACTTTCGCAATTTGGCGAATTTGGAATCTAATTAATTATGACGGCTACTGAGGGCGCTAAAAAAGCGCGAATTCTCTGCATTGAAGACGAACCCGAAATCGCAGAACTGATTTGCGTGGCGCTTCGCGACCGGGGCCACGATGTAGAAGTCGCTACAACCGGTAAGGCGGCCATTGACGCCTTTAAATTAAACCGTTTCGATTTAGCAACAATAGACTATCAACTTCCGGATATGACCGGTCTTGATATCGCTCGGAAATTTATCGCCGAAGCACCGGATGTACCCATAGTAATTGTTACTGCAAGCGGAACCGAAGAGGTCGCAGTGGAGGCCTTGCGACTGGGTGTAGCCAATTACATCGTAAAAGACAATGTGAATAGTTTTCTCAGTCTCCTACCTGTAGCCGTTGATCAAGCCATTGAAAATAAATCGTTAATTAAAAATAATAAAGCGTTCCAGGCGCGGCACAATGAGCAGAAAGATCACCTGCAGGGGATTTTGGATAGTGTCGTGGATGGCATTATCACAATCAGTGAAAAAGGAAAAATCCAATCCTTTAATAAAGCGGCGGTATCTATCTTTGGATACGATATAGATGAAGTGATTGGCAAGAATGTTAGCGTTCTCATGCCCAATCCAGACAAACGAAAGCACAATTCCTATCTGAAAAATTATCATTCATCGGGCGATGCAAAAATCATTGGAATTGGCCGTGAAGTTGTGGGCTTGAGGAAAGATGGCTCAAAATTTCCCCTATCGCTTGCGGTGAGTGAACTCAAGCGGGATGGAAAATCAGTTTTTACCGGAATTGTCCGTGATATTACGAAGCTCAAGCAGGCTGAAGAGGCTTTGCGAGAATCGGAAGAACATAACCGGCTACTTCTCGATTCCGTTGGTGATGGAATTTATGGTGTCGATATTAAGGGCTGCTTCACTTTTGCAAACGCTGCAGCGTTGACAATGCTTGGGTATACGCTCGAAGAATTACTTGGTCAAAATGCGCATAACCTAACCCACCATAGTTATGCAGACGGGTCGCCCCACCCGAAAGAAGCATGCCCGATGTTCGCCTCCCGTATCACTGGCGAACTCCACACCGAAACTGATGATGTGTTTTGGCGCAAAGATGGAGGTAGTTTTCCGACCGAATATACCTGTACGCCTATCAAGAAAGGTACAGAACTAATCGGCACGGTGGTGATTTTTAAAGACATTACGGAACGAAAAATATCGGAAAAACAAATTGAAACCTTAGAAGACCGATTCTTCGATGCCATCGAAGCGATCTCCGAAAGCGTCTATTTGTATGATAAAAATGACCAGTTCGTGATGGGTAATTCGAAAATATACGAAGAATTTTCTGATTTTTCTCATCTCTTGGTTCCTGGAACCCCAACCAAAGTAATTGTTCAAGCAATTTGGGATGGTCTTCTTCATCCTGATGCCAAAACGGATCATGAAAGCTGGCTGAAAGAAATTATGGCTTTTCATGACCAGCCACGTTCCACGGTTGTGCAGCACCTAAAGGACGACCGCTGGGTCGAGGTTATTCGTTATCGAACGGTAGACGACAGCACCTTAGTAATTCGAACGGATGTTACGGAACGTAAAAATGCCGAGGCCGCCTTGGCTGAAAGCGAAACCCGTTTCCGCGCTCTAATTGAGAACAGCCCTGCGATGATTATCCTAAAGGATTTAGATGGGCGCTTCATTATCGCGAATGAGGCTTTCAAGGAAATGATGGGGCTCACTGAATCAGATATTATTGGCAAGACAGCTGTTGATGTTGGTTGGCCAGATGACGATCACAATAAGGGTGTTAATGGTTACAGAATACAGGTTATTGAGAAACGGCAACCTTTGACTCAAGAAAGAGATATGAGGTCACCGGAGGGGCGTATGCGTCCCTGCATTGTTACAAATTTTCCAGTTTTCAATGATGCAAATGAGGTCGTTGCCGTCGGTCAAGTTTTAACTGATATCACTGATCGAAAACGCGGCGAGGAATTGCTTCGAATTAGTCAAACGGCGACGGAAGAAGAACGCCGAAAGCTCCAAACCGCGATTGACAGCCTTCAAGAAGGTTTTGCCTATTTCGATGCGGAAGACCGTCTCATTAATTTTAATAAACATTTTGCAGCCCATCACAAGGACATAGGGTTTGAACTAAAATCAGACTTAATGTGGGAGGATTTAGTTCGGGCTCGGATCAAGCAAGGACACATCCACCGTGCAGTCGGGCGAGAGGAGGAGTTTATCGCCGAGCGGAGGGCTCTACATCTAAATCCACAGGGGCCTAATATTAATAAACAGGGGGACGGCACCTGGAACATGGTTACCGAGCAACGTACGCCGGATGGTGGATCAGTGGTCTCCATCCTCGACATCACAGATCTTAAGAATACGGAAGAGGCGCTAAAGAACGCGAAAACTGTTGCCGATGAAGCCAACCGGGCTAAATCGGACTTCCTGTCGACCATGAGCCACGAACTCCGTACGCCCTTAAATGCAATATTAGGATTTGCCCAATTGCTGGAATCCAATCCGAAAGAAATACTTACCGAAATTCAGACGACTTCAGTTGCTCATATCAGGAAGGGCGGCGACCATTTATTGAAATTGATCAATGATGTTCTTGACCTCGCGAAGATCGAAGCCGGAAAGGTAGACCTTTTCAAAGAAGACGTGGCAGTCAAAGAAGTTTTAAATGAATGTATCTCTTTGGTTAATAATAACGCAGCGAAACTAAAGCTCAGTATAAACCAGCATTACGCTTTCCCTGGGAACCCATTTATTTTCGCAGACAAAACACGCCTTAAACAGGTTCTTCTAAACCTGCTTTCCAACGCTGTGAAATATAATACAAAGGACGGCGAGGTGATTGTTACATGCGAGAAAACACTGGAAGGAATGCTCAAAATAAGTATTGCCGATACAGGTGTCGGGATTGCCAAGGAAAGACAATCCGAAGTCTTTCAGGCTTTTAACCGACTGGGGGCGGAAACATCAACAATTGAAGGTACGGGTATTGGCCTCTTGGTGACCAAACGCTTGGTTGAAGAGATGGGTGGAAATATTGGCTTTGAGAGCGAGGTTGGCAAAGGCAGTACATTTTGGACGGAATTTCCTCTGGCCGTATTAGGCGATGATTCAGAGGAAAAGTCGGATAATGATGAAGCAAATGTTCAATCCAAAAATCTCTCTGGCAAGGTTCTGTATGTGGAAGACAACCGCGCAAACCTTGAACTGATGAAAATGATCGTTGATCGCATTGATGGCTTGACCATGATCTCCGCACCCAGTGCTGAATTGGGTTTGGACTTGGCAAGCGCAGAAAATCTCGACCTCATTATCATGGACATCAATTTACCGGGAATGAACGGCTTTCAGGCGCTAGAGAAACTCAAAACGATGAAACAGACCATCAATACACCGGTCATTGCCCTCTCAGCCAATGCGACAGACAATGACATTGAATTAGGAGAAAAAGCTGGATTTCACGAATATCTAACCAAACCAATTGACGTCGCTGAAGTCTTTAGTTCAATTGAAGCAGCTTTAAAATAATTACCATAAAGTCCTGAAGATTTGCCCAAAGTCGGGCAGTGTTGTGATAAGCTACAAAAAGACAATAATAATTAGTGCCGGGAGGATCAGATTGTCATGCGAATTCTATTGCTTGCCATTTTACTCATAGGGACTGCATCGCCCGCAAGTGCCGATCAGCATTACTCAGCGTGGCAGAGTCCAAGCGCTGCATCGGAGCAATCGCTAAGTGGTGGGGAGGATACGAGGCTCCAAGAACTTATCGATAAAATTAATAAATTGGTAGATGAAGCGGAAAAAGCACGCGCCGCTGATCCTTTGTTTATGCGTGATATTAGGGAACTGACCCGGATTTATGATTGGCCGTGGCGGCATAAATTATTCTCCGAGCAGTTCGCCGACGACGAATACAAAACCAATCCAACATGGACGGTTTCGGCTGGGCGGTTTTGGGTCGAGCGCGGATGGGGACTGCGCACGGTGGTCGAAAACGACGAACGGTATCGCCGTGAGAGTGAATATTCAGAGGACGCTACTGACAATGCCACGGGCGGTGATGACGTTGCGGCAAAGATTTTTGGAGAATTCTTAAATCAAGCTTTGGGCGGCGATAGCCGAAGGTCACAGCGCCGACGGCATCGCGAACCTGCACATGCGGTAATCTCTTCAGCTGTGCCGATACACCAAGCGTTTGCCATTTCATTTGAATTCAGTTCTTGGCAAGAAAAGAAAGGGCGATTGATGTTTGGCCCCTATTTAAGAGATTTGCCTAACGCTGGATATAGATTGTCTTATAGTCCTGGTGGAACCTATCAATTGTTGCGAATTACCCGCCGCGGTGCGTCTGTAATCCAAAGCGTTGAAGGCGAGGCTAAATTAGAAGACCGCCGCAAACATCAAATTCAATGGACCCGGGACCATGACGGTCAAACGAAAATAAGCATCGATGGCAAACCGATCATAGATGCCAAAGACCGAGGATTCCGCCGAGAATTTGCCGGCTTCCAATTGTTCAACCAAGGTGGAGATTATATCATCAATAAGGTTATGATTTCGGGCGCTGGAAACTAGCGTTTTTCATGGACGTCTTAGATTTAAGAGGCGAGCCGGTTCCCAAGATTGGCCTGGGCATCGTTAGGCATTATAACGGGCTCGAACCCGGCAGCCAGTTTGATGTGCTCAGCGACATCTATCCAACTGGGCTTTGCATGTGGCTAATCGAAGCCGGCATTCTTCATGAGACTGCCCGGGACAGTGATGCGTGTTGGCGAATTTCGATCACGCGTTCCGGCTCACCAGGCCAAGGAACAATTCCCGGGCTCCATCATGTTGTTGCCAAAGCGGACGGCTCAATCTTTACCTGCGAGCGCGGCGAACGGGTGGCGCGTGTAGACGGTAAATCCGGTAAAGTTGAAGCCGTAAATTCTGTCGGTAAAAAGACGTCTCATCTGGCTGTTCAGCCTGAGGGCGAGCATCTTTATATTTCTGATTTTCTAGATAATTCCATAATCGCCGTTAGGACTGAAGATATGACGGTCGCCCATCGGTGGCCCGCCCCAGGGGGACCTCAGTTACCGATCGTCACCGAAGGTGGAATTGTCGCTGTGACAGGGCCAGGCGGTGGCACCCTAACCATTGTTCGGCCTAACGGTGGAGATGCCGATGTTCAAACGATTAAGATCGGAAGCTGCCCACACGATCCCGAGGTTTCGGCTGACGGTAAAATTATCTACGTGCCCTGCGCTGGCGATGGCGTGGTGGCAAAGGTGGACCTTAGCAATGGGCAAGAACTGGCTCGCATTCCGGTTGGTAACGGGCCGTCGCACATGGCGCGCCATCCTGATGGGGATCGGTTCTATGTAGCCAATTCGTTCTCGGGCGATGTGACCTGCTTTTCTGAAGAAGGTGACGTTTTAGCCCGTGCCGACAGCGGCCCCTGGGCGCACGCGATTTCAATCACCCCGGATGGTCAAAAACTCTATGTCGCTAATTTTTATGACAATACCCTCGCCATCTTCAATCCTGATAATCTAGATCGATTGGCGGTCTTGCCGACGGAAGCCTACCCCCATGGCCTCGACATATCGCCGGATGGGCGGTTCGTTGTTGTCACCGGGTTCTCGTCTGAATTTCTACGCATTCACGATGCCGCGACCGGCGAAGAACGTCATCAAACAGAAGTTGGCGGTGGATCATCTCATACAGCTTTTTTGCCAGACGGTAAGACAGCGGTTGTCGCGTGCTCTGTCGCCGATCATCTGGCCTTCATTGATCTGGAGACAGGGGCGTGTTCAAGGCGGGTTGGCCTTTAGCCTACGTGCAAGAAATGCTAAGAAAGCGCCTCAGAAATTCCTCAGAAAATAATGAGGCCCGTATGACCTGGACTGTTCTTCCCGTGCCCTGCCCAAAATGTGGCGAAGCGCAAAATACGACCCCTGGTGATTTTGATCCGAATGATGTGCCTTTCGGCCCGGTCAGCTGCATGGTTTGTGGTTATGAATTCATGCAGGGCGAGTATCTCCAGGGACTAAAAACCCGGCGCCGTGAATTCGGCCTCGAGTAACAGTCATCCCAGTGTCCATGTCCGTGTCTCAAGAAAAATCCATTGCTCTTCCTGATGTGCCGGCTCTCGTGGTGGGGGTTAAAAAATGTGTGTGGCTCACATCGGATGGGGAAGTGGAAACCTTAACACTTGCCGATGCGGCGCGTCGGTTGCCGGGTAATCTGGGGGCTGCGCCAATGGTCTGCCATCGGGCGTCTTGTGGGCGTCGGCTGAGGACCGGAAGTTTTGCCGGGTTCGATGTATTGGAATTGTTTGCCTTCGTGCGTCCGGCTCGGTTCTGCTTGCCGACAGTACGCGGGATTGCAGAAATCTTGGGTCTCCCCTTGCCACAAACTTTGGAGCAAGAAGCCGAAACCTTGTTTGCAGCAGCGGCCACCCTATTGCGGGAATTGGCCGACCCGGACCGACCGCAAGGGGCCGATGCCGGGCCGGTGGCGCAAGCCATGTCGCGGGCTGGATGGCCCTGGGGGGCAGCGGTATTGGCAGCCCTTGGAACAGCCGAGGCTCCGAAGGATCGCAACCCGGCACGGGGCTTTAAGGTCTGGGAACGGCTCAAGGATTGGGGCGACGTTCAGCACGAAGAACCGCTTGGTAATTGGCCGGTGGAATCTGTCGAAGCCCGTGCGCGGTTGGTTCAGCTATTAGGAGAAAAATCTGAAGAACGACCGCAACAAGTCGATTATGCCTCGAATGTCACGCCAGCGTTTGCGCCCTTGGAACATGAAGGTAACCCCCACATGGTCTTGGCCGAAGCGGGCACAGGTGTTGGGAAGACCTTGGGCTATATCGCGCCCGCCAGTGTGTGGGCGGAAAAGAATGATGGTGCTGTCTGGGTCTCCACCTTTACCCGCAACCTACAACGTCAATTGGACGCGGAACTGGACCGGCTCTATCCCAATCCAAGTGAGAAAGCTCAAAAAGTTGTCATCCGCAAAGGCCGGGAAAATTACCTGTGCCTGCTGAATTTTGAAGAAGCCGTGTCCCGCCTGCCGCTTAGCGGAACGGAAGAGGCCGTGGCGCTTGGACTCATGGCACGCTGGCTGCGCCATACCCGGGACGGCGACATGGTTGGCGGTGATTTTCCGGCGTGGATTGCAGACCTTCTGGGCCGCGGCAGCACGGTTGAATTAACCGACACCCGCGGCGAATGCGTTTATTCGTCGTGCACCCACTACCGCAAATGTTTTATCGAGAAATCTGTCCGTCGGGCGCGGCGGGCGAATATCGTCGTCGCCAACCATGCCTTGGTGATGGTGCAGGCAGCGCTGCATGGGGGCATCGATGGCGCACTGCCGACGCGCTACGTTTTCGATGAGGGGCATCATTTGTTTTCAGCCGCCGACGCAGCCTTTTCTGCACACCTGACCGGACAGGAAGGTGCAGAACTCAGACGCTGGCTTGTGGGTGTGGAAGAGGGCAGCAAGTCCCGGTCGCGTGCCAGGGGATTAAAAGCCCGAATCGATGATCTAATTGTCGATGATCTTAAGGCGGATGAAATGCTCGACGAGGTATTGCGCGCCGCCCGAACTTTGCCATCACCCGGTTGGCGCCAACGCTTAGCGGATGCCCGGCCCGATGGTGCGGCAGAACATTTTTTCCAATACATCCATCAACAGGTCTATGCCCGTGCCGGCGGCAAGGACGCACCCTATTCCATAGAGACCACGACCCAGCCCTGTGTCGACGGGCTCCTCGACGCTGCCGATGGATTGGAAGCTGCCCTTGCTCGCCTTGCCAAGCCGTTGGCTGAACTGCGAAAAATTCTTGCCGCCCAATTGGATTCAGAGGCGTCTGACTTGGATAGTTCTCAGCGCCTTCGAATAGAAGCTGTGGTCCGCAGTCTAGACCGTCGTGGAACCCAACAAGTTCAGGCGTGGCGGTCGATGCTGCAGTCCTTACATCAAGCGACACCAGGTGAGTTTGTCGATTGGTTCAGTGTTGAACGCATTGATGGACGAGACTTTGACATGGGCCTGCATCGCCATTGGGTCGATCCCACCCAACCGTTTGCCGAGGTGGTTGCCGAGCCCGCCCACGGAATTTTGATTACGTCGGCCAGTCTGCGTGATTCAACCGGTGATGATGATACGGACTGGGCCGCGGCGATGGGAAGAACCAGCGTCAATCATCTTCCGTCGGAACCGGTGATGTGGAAAACGCCATCGCCGTTCGATTACGCGGCGCACACCCGCGTTCTGGTGGTTGGTGATGTAAACAAGAACAGTGCGGATGATGTTTCGGCTGCGTACCGTGAATTGTTCCTTGCGGCAGGTGGGGGAAGTCTGGGCCTGTTCACCGCCATCCATCGCCTGCGCGCGGTTCATAAAAGAATTGAGAGCGCTTTGGATGATGCCGGATTGCCGTTGTTAGCGCAGCATGTGGATCGGTTGGATACGGGCTCCTTGGTGGATATATTCCGGGCCGAGGAAAACGCCTGTCTGTTGGGAACCGATGCGGTTCGTGATGGTGTTGATGTGCCGGGAAGGTCTCTTCGATTGATCGTTTTTGATCGGATGCCCTGGCCTAGGCCTGATATACTGCACAAATCTCGCCGTAAGGCTTTCGGTGGACGCGGCTTTGATGAAATGCTCACGCGGCTTAAGTTAAAACAAGCCTTCGGGCGATTGGTTCGCAGGGCGGATGATAGAGGAATTTTTGTTCTTTTGGATCGCGCGATGCCGTCCAGGTTGGCAAGCGCATTTCCAGAAGGTGTGGAACTAGAACGTATCGGGTTGAAGGAAGCAATTGCCGAAACCCGTTCATTTGTTAACAACAAGGTAGAATGATTATGACAGCGCTTGAAGGACACAAAATTGGATTTATCGGCTTAGGTTTTATGGGCGGGCACATGAGCCGCCATGTCATGGAGACTGGAGCTGAGATGATTATCTACGCCCGAAGCGCTGAGAAAGTTAAACACCTCACTGATGCGGGCATGACCTTGGTTGAAAGTCCCCAAGCGGTGGCTGAACAGGCAGAAACGGTGATCATCTGCGTTTCCAATACCGATGCGGTCGAACAGGTTTTGCTGGGCGAAAACGGTGTGTTGGCAGGAGTTGATACAGGCACGCTCGTTATCGACATGGGAACGACTGCGGTTACGAAAACCAAAAGCTTCGCCAAGGTGGTGATGGATATGGGGGGCGACTATGTGGATGCGCCGGTTTCAGGCGGGGCCGTTGGGGCAGAGAATGGATCGTTGACGATTATGGCTGGTGGCAGCGATGAAATGATCGAACGTGCACGCCCTTTGTTTGAAGCCATGGGCTCGCGCCTTACTCATATTGGGGGAATCAGCACGGGCCAAGTCGCTAAGTCCGCCAACCAAGTTATTGTTGGACTGACCATCGGTGCGATTTCTGAAGCGCTGTATCTTGCTAAGCGGGCAGGTGCAGACCCCGCCAAGGTAAGAGAAGCCTTCACAGGTGGCTTTGCAGATTCACGGATTATGGAACTGCACGGTAAACGCATTATCGATGACGATTTTACGCCGGGGGGCACCTGTGTGACACAACGCAAGGATATGGCGGAAGCTTGTTCGCTTGCGGAGGAATTAGGTTTCGAGTTACCCGCGAGTGCATTGAATGGCAGTCTGTATGAAGAGGTGATCGATGCGGGACTGGGCGGGATCGATCATGCGGGGCTTTATAAGTATTACGACCGAGACTGAGGGGTTTCTACGAACCATGTAGCGTCCTTCGAGACGCCGCTGTCGCGGCTCCTCAGGATGAAGTTTTTATTTTAGTTTTAAAATTTCTTCATCCTGAGGAGCGCTGGAAGCGCGTCTCGAAGGACGTCCGAGTAATACTCATAATTCGCTTTACTCATAGAAAAAGGGCCACCCCATCGAGGACGGCCCTTTACTATTTAGCTAAAGCAGCTCGGCGTTACATTCCCATGCCGCCCATACCGCCCATGCCACCCATTCCGCCCATATCAGGCATGGCGGGGGCACCTTCGTCAGGGATTTCAGAGACCATGACTTCGGTGGTGATCAAAAGACCCGCGATGGAGCCTGCGTTTTGCAACGCTGTCCGAACCACTTTGGCAGGATCAATGACACCAGCTTTGACCAGGTTTTCATACTCACCACTTTGGGCGTTGAAACCAAATTCAACGTCTTTTTGTTCCAGCATTTTCCCGGCAACCACGGCACCATCATAACCTGAATTCTCAGCAATCTGGCGAATAGGCGCTTGCAGGGCACGACGGATAATGTCGATGCCGACGTTTTGGTCGCTGTTCGCCCCTTCCAACTTATCGAGAACTTTGGTTGAGTACAGCAATGCGACGCCACCACCGGCAACGACACCTTCTTCAACTGCAGCCCGGGTCGCGTGCAGCGCATCGTCAACCCGGTCACGACGTTCTTTAACCTCGATCTCAGTCGCACCACCGACATTGATAACAGCAACACCGCCCGCCAGCTTGGCCAGACGTTCTTGCAGTTTTTCCTTGTCGTAGTCGGATGCTGTTTCTTCGATCTGCGAACGAATTTGATTGCACCGGGATTTGATCTGCGACGTCTTGCCAGCACCTTCGACGATGGTCGTATCATCCTTGGTGATGATGACCTTCTTGGCCGTACCGAGCATGGTCAGGTCAACATTTTCAAGCTGAATTCCAATATCTTCGCTGACGACTTGAGCGGAAGTCAGGATGGCAATATCTTCTAGCATGGCTTTGCGACGATCGCCGAAGCCGGGGGCTTTGATGGCGGCAATCTTAAGGCCAGCGCGGAGCTTGTTAACCACCAAAGTAGCAAGCGCTTCACCTTCGATGTCTTCAGCAATAATGATCAACGGACGCTGTGATTGAACCACGGCTTCCAACACAGGCACCAAGGGCTGCAAGTTGGTAATCTTGGCTTCGTGGATCAAGATATAAGGCTCATCCATCTCACAGGTCATCTTGGCTGCGTTGGTCACGAAATAGGGGGACGTGTAGCCGCGGTCGAACTGCATGCCTTCGACGACATCAAGTTCCGTGCTCATGCTTTTAGCTTCTTCGACGGTGATAACGCCTTCGTTGCCGACGCGTTCCATGGCGGACGCGATCATCTCACCAATTTCCGCATCACCGTTGGCCGAAATGGTGCCGACTTGAGCGACTTCGGCGTTGCTTTTCACGGTCTTGGACCGTTTTTTGATGCTCGCTGTGACAGTTTCTACAGCCAAATCAATTCCCCGTTTCAAGTCCATCGGGTTCATGCCAGCAGCGACAGCCTTGGTTCCTTCGCGGACGATGGATTGGGCCAGCACGGTTGCTGTTGTGGTGCCGTCGCCAGCGGTGTCACTGGTTCTGGAGGCGACTTCTTTGAGCATTTGTGCGCCCATGTTCTCAAACTTGTCGTCCAGTTCGATTTCTTTGGCGACGGTGACGCCGTCTTTGGAAATGCGGGGCGCGCCGAATGATTTATCCAGCACAACATTCCGACCCTTGGGGCCCAAGGTCACTTTTACCGTGTCGGCCAGAACATCCACACCCGCCAATATGCGAGAGCGGGCATCGGTCCCGAACTTTACTTCTTTAGCTGCCATTTTTTTTGTCCTTTTATCAAACGTAAAACGTTATTTCTTTTTCTTCTTGGTCGTTTTCTTAGGTGCTTTCATCTTTGTTTTCTTGGTGGGCTCGAGAATGCCCATCAGATCAGATTCGTTCATGATCAACAGATCTTTGCCGTCAACTTTGACCTCTGTGCCGGACCATTTGCCGAACAGCACCAGATCACCGGCCTTAACAGCCAAGGGAACGATGTCGCCATTTTCGTTGCGGGCACCGGAACCGACAGAAACGATTTTGCCTTCCGAAGGCTTTTCCTGTGCGGTATCAGGCAGGATGATGCCACCCGCTGTTTTGCTTTCGGATTCAACGCGCTCAACTAGAACGCGGTCATGCAACGGCCTAAACTTCATGCTTATTCTCCATATATTAGGTGACGAAAATTTCGGGTCATTAGCACTCAGCTAATGAGAGTGCCAAGGGTCTAAGGGGGAATGGCCCCAGAGTCAAGAGTGAGTCAAGTTATTGCTTTATCGCCTCTTTTTGCGCTGGGTCCGGTAAGCGACGCTGGGATCGGTGAGAACCTGGTCACGATCCCAAACCGTAATAAAAATGCGCCGGAAGCGATGGACGAACTTTGGCTTGGCGGTGGTGGGAATTGTCCCTTGGTAAGTGATGACTTTGCCTTTTGGTGTCCGTTTCGCCCAGTCCAAAATTCGCGAGTCATTGTCTTGGCCGATGACAGCGATGGGATTTTTCAGTTTGCCCATAAAATGGAATTGGCCGTGATACTTGGAAACGTGAGCTAAGCTGTAGCCTTGGGATTCTAATCGTGCCAATTCACGGGCAAGGGGAACCAGGTCATAAGCCTTGTCCAACATCGGTTTGAGCGCCAAATGAACCGAGATCGCCATGGTGCAGGATAAAATAGTCAGGACGCTAAGTACGCCACCATAGGTGCTGCGGGGAATGGCAATCGCCGCAATTCCAAGGATCAACGGCAGGATCATCCAATTTTGAGCAAGGTCTTTGATATGCTCAGGCAGACGGATCACACCATCCAATACTGGCGCAAGAAGAACGATGCCACTAATGACGATGAAAAGTGTGATGGGAATCCTTTGATGGAGGGTGGTGGTGCCGGAAAGTAGAAACGCCAGCATCAACGCCAAGGCAGGAAAGATCGGCAATAGGTAATGAAGCTGCTTTCCGCTAATCACAGAGAATGCGAGGAATACGGGCACGAACCATGCTAGGCAGAATTTAATGCCAGAGTCTTCGAGCGCCAATCTAAGACCTTGATTGTTCCGCCATGCGGCGCGCCCGCCAATGGCTTTCCAGACCGCAGGCCAAATCAGCCACGGCAGGACCAAGGGTGGGGTCACCGCCAGATACCACCACCAAGGCTTAGCATGGGCAAACGATTTGACCATGCGGCCTGCCGATTGCCCCCAAAAGATCGCTTCGGCGTAAGCATCTCCCCCGGCAATGGCAGCAGGGATGGCCCAGGTTAGAGCCAGGGCAGCGCCGACTAACGTGGCGGCTATAATTCCTAGATACCAGGATCGAAGGTCCGGCGGTTTAAGACTCTGGGGTCTAGATGCGCCCCAAACTGGTGCCAGCAGCGCTACGGGTAGGACATGCAGTAAGATTGCAGGCCCCTTGGCCAGGACGCCGAGGGCGATGGCGATTGCCAGTATGCCAAATCCCGACCATCGCTGACCCTGCCACGCCCGGAGAATCCCAATCAGACCCATAACCGTGAACAGCGCCAGCATCATGTCGAACATGGTTAAGGTCGTGAACAGGGTCCAAAAGATGCAGCCAAGCAGGATGGTTGGTCCGGCGGCGGCAATGTCTTCGCGTCCCGGCCACAGGGTGCGGGCCAGTGTTGCTGTTAGGTAAAGACTTCCCAGCCCAAATAACGGTGCGACCAATCGTGGCCACCAGTCGTTCAGGCCGAAAATCGCCCAGCCTAAATTCATCAGCCAAAATAACAGGGGGGGTTTGTGGCTGTAGGTTTCGCCATTTAAATGCGGGACCAGGAAGTTTCCGTCTCGCCACATTTCCCACGCGACGGCCAGATAACGGGTTTCATCGACTGGCAAGAAAGGCCGGGTCCAAACAGCGACAGCCATTAGCAGCACCCAGAGCAAAGCCCAAAGCAGGCGAGGTGCCATGGGATATCCTGTGGGAGCCATGGCTTAAGCTCCGCTCGTATTGGATTGGTCGGGACTTCCGTTCAAATCTCCCAACTCCCGATCAATCGCATCGTCGAAGCGTTTGCCGTGGCGGTGTTTACGATAGAGGTGAATGCCAAGCAGGCTCGATATGATAAAAAGCACGACGCTGATCGATATCCGGAGTTCCGGCTCGACAGCGATGCCGCTGCCGATCAAGGCGAAGACAACGGTTTGCGGAATGTAGCCGAGCGCTGAGCCACTAAAGAACGGCAGGGGTTTTACGCTGGAAACACCGGCGACCAAATTGACCGCAAGATTGCTGCCAACTGGCAACATGCGAATAAGCAGGGTCATGGTGAATGGATTGTCATGCAGAAAATCGTCGACCCTGCGCACTCTGTTGGGAAACTTTGTGGCCACGAACTCTCTGCCCAAAAGCCGCGCATAAAAGAAGGCGCCAATGCAACCGATGACTGTTCCGCTAACAGCAAGAACGCTACCAAAGATAAATCCAAAAGCATATCCGCCTAAAAATGAAACCACTTGGCGGGGCAGGCCAAGCCCGGTGAAGACGGTTACCACGCCGAGGAATATCAACTCTCCGGTTATGCCGTTGCCGCGAACCGTTTCATCGATCCAAGATTTATCGAGGGAAGATCCAAGTTGAGTTGTTTTAAAGAGGATCACCACCCCAGCCAGAGTGGTGATCAAAACCAATCCGCGAAGCAGGACGCGAAAGCTCATGAATTCACGTCCGCTTCGATCTCTTCAACGTCGGGCTTGCTGGCGCGACGCAAGAGCCACATCACCCCCATCAGATCGCTGATGCCGACCCATAGCCGGTCCAAAGTTCCGTAATTGGAGGTGCCACGTTCTCTCGGACGGTGATTGACGGGCATCGATACGGATCGTCCGCCTCGCCTGATCATCAGGGCGGGAAGGTATCTATGCATGTGGTCGAAGCGCGGCATGTCCATGAAAGCAGCGCGGGTGAAGACCTTCAAGCCGCACCCTGTGTCAGGCGTTCGGTCATTAAGCAACCCGGATCGAATCCGATTGGCAATACGCGAAGATAATCGCTTGATTGCCGTATCCCGGCGTTTGGTCCGGTGGCCAGTTACCAAAAGAAAATCAATGGGCCCTTTGTCCACTTCTTCAAATTTATCCAAAAGCAGCGGAAGGTCTGCAGGATCGTTTTGGCCATCACCGTCCAGGGTCGCGATCACGGCGGCACGTGCCGCTTTAACGCCGCTGGCAATGGCGGCACTTTGTCCCATACTTTTTTCATGATGCAAGACACGCAACGTTGCGTGTTCGGACATGAGTTCAGTCAGAGTGTTCAGAGTCTCATCATCGCTGCCATCGTCGACGAAGATCATTTCAAACGATCCGCCGTTCTTCAGGGCGTCCACAATCTCAGCAATCAGCGGCCCGACATTAAGCATTTCGTTCCGAACCGGAACGACAACTGCCAAGTCTGGGGTATCAGTTGAAGGGGCCATGAGAGTTTACTTATAAAGAGTTGCCATAAATATTAACGGAAAACAGTTCATAGCCTCGCTTATTACACCGGGGATGTCTTCAGAGCAAAGTTCTTTCAAGGGAAAGGTCGCCTCCGCTTAAAGGGATGGCAGAGAATTTAACGCCCTAATTTGATCGGGATACTGGATTGTAGCAAAAATGTCGCTATGGTTAAGAATAATGGTTGGCCCATTATTGGCCTATTGTTGTGACGAATGCGGCAGTGTATAGGGGGCGTGCTCATGGCTACTAACACAACATTTACCAATTTGTTCGGTCGTTCGCCGTTTAAGCCGTTGCAAGAGCACATGCTCGTTATCAAAGAGTGTGCGCGAGAAGTTCCTAAGATATTTCAGGCACTCTGCGATGGCGACGCGAAACGGGTCAAAGAAGTTCAAGCCAAAATTTTCGAACTTGAGAGCAAAGCCGATACCATCAAGAACGACCTACGGGCGCATCTGCCGAAAAGCTTGTTTATGCCGGTGGATCGCCGGGATTTACTAGAAGTTCTGGACCTTCAAGACACAGTCGCGGATACGGCACAGGACATTGCCGGTCTGTTGGTAGAACGCTCCATGGAAGTGCCTAATTCCATGAAATTGCCCTTGATGAATATGGTATCGCGCTGCGTTGACGCTTGTGTTCAAGCTGCCCGCATTATTGGCCGGTTGGACGAATTGGTTGAAACTGGGTTCAGAGGCCCAGAATCAGACGCTGTTTTGGCCATGGTTGATGAACTCAACATGATTGAATCTGATACGGATCGGATGGGGCTTGAATTATCACGCAGTCTATTCGCGCACGAAGATTCCATGAAACCTATTTCTGTCGTGCTCTGGTACGATCTTATTAAAATGATTGGCTCCCTTGCCGACGATGCTGAAAAAATCGGTAATCGTCTGAGGTTGCTGTTAGCACATTAAAATCTTTCAACAAAACATAGAGAAAATATATGGAAATTATCCAAGAATTTGGGACGGTTTTTATCGTCATTGCTATAATATTCGGCCTTTACATGACGTGGGGCATTGGTGCCAACGACGTGGCCAACGTAATGGGAACGTCGGTTGGATCGGGCGCCATAACTGTTAAGACGGCAATTATCATTGCCGCGATATTCGAATTTGCCGGGGCTGCATTGGCCGGCGGTCATGTGACCAAAACCATTCGCAAGGGCATTATTGACCCAGCACCCATCACAAATAATCCTGAAGTGCTGATCTTTGGCATGCTGGCGGCGCTGTTGGCAGCTGCCGTGTGGCTTATGATCGCCTCAACCCGGGGGTGGCCCGTTTCAACAACCCATTCAATCGTCGGCGCAGTCGTCGGTTTCGCGATTGCGGGGATTGGTTTGGAAGCTGTGGCGTGGGGGAAAATTGGACAAATTGTTGCGAGTTGGGTGATCTCGCCGGTACTGGGCGGTGCTGTAGCATTCGTGCTGATGATGAGCATTCGGAAACTGATCCTTAATACCAGCGATCCTTTTGCCATGGCAAAACGATGGGGACCGGTCTACGTGTTTCTCGTCGGATTTATCATTTCCTTGGTGACAATGTTTAAGGGGCTGAAGCATCTAAATTTGGAATTAAGTGTTTCCATGAGCTTCGTAATCGCCGTCGTGTTCGGATTGCTGATTGCTATCTTCGGTTGGTGGTTGATCCAAAAGGTTGAGGTTGATCCAGACGCGGATAAGGAATTCCATTTTGCCAGCGTTGAAAAAGTCTTCGTGCCAATGATGATCTTTACGGCCTGTGCCATGGCGTTCGCGCACGGCTCCAACGATGTTGCAAATGGCGTTGGTCCGATGGCGGCGGTTTATGGGCTGGTTAAATCCGGTGGTGAGCTTACTCAGAAATCGGAAATGCCAATTTGGATTTTGATGGTTGGCGGCGTTGGCATTGTCGTAGGGTTGTCAACGTACGGTTATAAGGTCATGCGCACCATCGGGACGAAGATTACTGAACTCACACCGACCCGGGGTTTCTGCGCAACAATGGCAGCGGCGGCGACCGTTGTTCTGGCGTCGCGCACAGGCATGCCTGTTTCGACAACCCACATTGCAGTCGGCGCCGTGATCGGTGTCGGATTTGCGCGCGGCATCGGCGCCCTAGACCTCCGCGTCATCGGCGGCATCGTCATGTCGTGGATCATCACTCTGCCGATTGGCGGGGTGTTGGCCGCAGTGTTTTATTTCATGCTGCGGGGGATATTTACTTAAAGCGGTGGTTTTAAATTAGGGTACTGCGGTCAGGCTTTACCCGAAGAAAAAATAACACTAGGTTTTTTGAAACCTAATTCTTTAGAGTTTATTTTTCTTGGGGGGAGCCAAATACGATGCCGATGTCCATGTATCATGCGTCCGTGCCAGTTTTTATTAACTTTCTCGGAAACCTACTCGAAATCCAGAAATATGCCGCCGAACATTTTGCTGAGCAGAATGTTGATGAGTCTATTGTCCTTGGCACGCGATTTTTCCCGGATATGTTCCCCTATAATGCCCAGGTACGTCAGGCAACCCAGCACGCCGCTCGCTGTCCGGCAACGTTGGCAGGAAAAGATGCGCCCGAATTACCCGAGGATTATTCCAGCTTCAGCGGCCTAAATGAACGCATCAGCGCAGCAGTAAGTTTCTTGGATGGTTTAGATCCTGCTGACTTTGAAGGCACAGCAGATAAAGACTTCAAATATATGGTCGCTGGCGAAGCTCGTGATTTCAAAGGCGAGCGACTGTTAATGGGCCACTGCCTGCCCAACATCTTCTTTCACGTGGTCACAGCCTACAACTTACTCCGCCACAATGGGGTTAATTTAGGCAAGGATCACTTCATGGGCTATGCTAAGCCCGGCGCTAATTGAACCAGGCTGATTGAACCAGAACGTATAGAATCTTACGACTCCGGCGTTTCCGGTTGTCTTGCCGTCATTGCTGCACGCCATTCCACAAGACGTTGGTCGATGTCATCATCACTCAGTGCTAATATGGAAATCGCTAAAAACGCCGCATTGGCGGCTCCTGCTCGGCCGACGCCCAGTGTGCCGACCGGTATGCCACCCGGCATTTGCACAATCGACAGGAGTGCGTCCATACCGCCCATGAGATTGCCTTCCAAAGGCACGCCAAGAACCGGCAATGTCGTTAAACCAGCGGCGGCACCCGGCAGGGCTGCAGACATACCCCCGGCTCCCGCGATCAACACCTTAATCCCCCGCGCCTTAGCAGACGTCACATACTCTTCCAGCCGTTTTGGGGTGCGATGGAGGGAAACCATTCGAGTCTCGTAAGGGACGCTGAGTCGATCTAGAATTTCACCACTGTGGTTCAATGTTTCCCAATCGTCCTGACTGCTTACGATAATGCCGACAACGGGTTTGGGTTCGGCCATTTTTTTGTCCTCGTTTGGTGTCGTAATTTTGAATTCTACAAGACGAGCCTAGGGTATGTATTCTTCTGCACCCAATTCTTTCGCATCTTGGTCGTCGCCCCGGAGCTCTATAACATTTAGATCAGGATCGCGGATGAAAATGGAGACATGGCCACTGGAAAACACCACGGGACCTTGGCGAATTTCAATACCGTTTTCGGCCAATGTTTCCATCGTTTGTTTCAGAGACTCTACGTTCCAAGCGACGTGGGTATAGCCGGGAATTTTTTCCGGCACATCCATGAGTATATTTTTGCCGCCTTGGTCATCGTTCCCATTGACCACCAAGTTGATTTCAACATCAACGTCGTTCTTAATTTTGACCACGGCGTCGCCGGTCGCACGCCAAAAAAATTTAAAGCCAAGCACTTCATAAAATTTTAATGCGCGTTCTTCGTCGGCGACGCGAATTCCAACGTGATCTACATTTTTAATTTTAATCATCGAAGACGTGTCTCCCTACTGCAATGGAGAGAACGGTGCCGCTAGGCAGAGTTTGTTCTCCTGATACCGCAAGCCGCCTTTTGGCGAGCCCTTTGGCGGCCAGATGCCTTTGGCGAGCATGTCAGCACGAACCTCGGCGCGGTGGGCAAAATCTCTGTAGGCCCAAATATGAACATATTTGCTAAGCACGCCGGTGTCGGTTTGCATGGCAATGACGAGGGTCGATGCCTTGCGGCGTTCGTCGATTGATTCTTCCCAGCCCTTCATAACCGCCGGCATCATTCCTGTGGTCACTGTATACTCGCGCCACTCGAACAGCGGTCCTAAGTTGCCGGTACCAAATTCGCCCACAAAGGGAAATGGCGTAAAGATCTCCGACTTTTGATCGACGATGAATTCCGCCCCTTTAGGCGGCCAGTGGCCGGATTTAACGGCTTCAGCACGAATGCGATCACGCTCTGCGTAACTTTCATAGGGCCAAATGTGAATTACTTCGTTTAGAGGCCCGACTTCGGTGAAAAGAAACGCAGACAATGGAGAAAATTCTTTACGTTTTTCATAGGCCTCGCCAAAGACATCAAGGAATTGCGGGACTGACCGTGGCTTCAAGCGATAACTTCTTACTTCGTAGATCATGTTTCATTCTCCGAATTATGCGTTGTTT